>NZ_JBVVOL010000001.1:0-108908 GCF_055810895.1 Formivibrio sp. oc-25
CAAGCTGAGAAGAAGGCTTCCGCCGTTGCTTCCAAGGCACAAGCTGAGAAGAAGGCTTCCGCTGTAGCTTCCAAGGCTCAAGCTGAAAAGAAGGCTTCCGCTGTAGCTTCCAAGGCACAAGCTGAGAAGAAGGCTTCCGCCGTTGCTTCCAAGGCACAAGCTGAAAAGAAGGCTTCCGCTGTAGCTTCCAAGGCACAAGCTGAGAAGAAGGCTTCCGCCGTTGCTTCCAAGGCACAAGCTGAAAAGAAGGCTTCCGCTGTAGCTTCCAAGGCACAAGCTGAGAAGAAGGCTTCCGCCGTTGCTTCCAAGGCACAAGCTGAGAAGAAGGCTTCCGCTGTAGCTTCCAAGGCACAAGCCGAGAAGAAGGCTTCTGCTGTAGCTTCTGCTGCCAAGTAATAAGCAAATGTGGTAAACGAATGGGGGCGCTTTGGCGCCCCCATTTGTTTTTAATTTCTGGAAATTTGATGCGTCGCTATTTGATTCTCCTTTGGATCGTTCTTCAGTCCACCCAAGTTTTGCCCGCCATGGCGGAAACGGATGCCGAGCGTTTGGCGCTGTTTTTCGGCAAGGATGATCGTACTTTTGTGCCTGCACCCTATCCCAGGCCCTACGCGGCCATTGGCAAGCTGGAGACGGCTGGTGAGAGCCGTTGTACTGCAACGCTGGTAACACCGACGCTGGCGATAACGGCTGCACATTGCTTCTTGATGACGCCACGCAAGCTTGATCATGGGAAGTGGTTCTGGGCGGGCTATCACAATGGCAAGTGGCAGGCGCGCTATCGTGTGCTGGGTGAAATATTCCATCCCAAATTCCGCACCGGGCTCGATTATGTCGGTGAGGATGTCTACATCCAGCCGCAGGTATCCGCGCTGGATATTGCCTGGATGCGTGTACGGCTGGAGGAGGGCGTCGCGCCGCAGCCGATGCGGATCTATACCGGCAACCATGCTGATGATCTGCTGGCGTTGGTCCAGCGCCATGGCAACAAGGTTACGCAGGCTGGTTTTGCCCACGATCACAATCAGGTACTGACTACGCACAGGCATTGCGTGGTGACGGGCGTATTTGACGACAATACGCTGGAGCATCAATGTGATACTTTGTCTGGCGATAGCGGTTCACCATTGTGGCTGGAAACCGAAAAGGGCCCATTGCTGATTGCTGTGCAAAGCGCCGCGCCGGACTGGTTCAATCGCGACAAGGTTGATAACACTGCCGTCACGGTTATCCAGTTGCCGCGCCGGCCGAAATAAGCACTGCTGGCTTGCGGCTGTTAGAATCGCTCTTATTTACCGCATTTCTTAGAGATACGCATGGACATTCAAGCCTACATGCAACAGCTTGGCAGCCAGGCCCGCGCCGCCAGCCGCCTGATGGCCAAAGCCGATACCGGCGCCAAGAATCGTGCGCTGGAGGCCATTGCTGCAGCCGTCGAACGCGATGCCGACAAGCTGCTCTTGGCCAATGCCGAAGATGTGGCGGCTGCCAAGGCCGAAGGGCTCGAGGCCTCGTTTATCGATCGTTTGACGCTGACCGCCAAGACCGTGGCAACAATGGCCGAAGGTCTGCGCCAGATCGCTGCGCTGCCTGATCCGATCGGCGATATGACCGACCTCAAGTTCCGCCCGACCGGTATCCAGGTTGGCAAGATGCGCGTGCCATTGGGCGTGATCGGCATCATCTACGAAGCGCGTCCGAATGTGACCGCCGATGCGGCCGGGCTGTGCCTGAAAGCTGGCAATGCCACCATTCTGCGCGGCGGCAAGGAAGCGATCCGCTCGAACCAGGCGATTGCCGCTTGTGTGCGCGAAGGGTTGGCCGCTGCCGGCTTGCCGGAAACGGCAGTGCAGGTGATCGAAACCACGGATCGCGCTGCCGTGGGTGAACTGATCACCATGAATGAATACGTCGACGTGATCGTGCCGCGCGGCGGCAAGAGCCTGATCGCCCGTATCGCGCAGGATGCGCGTGTGCCGGTGATCAAGCATCTGGATGGTGTCTGCCACGTGTATATCGACGACGAGGCCGATCCGGAAAAGGCAATCCGCATCGCCGACAATGCCAAGACCCAGCGCTATGCGCCGTGCAATACCATGGAAACCTTGCTGGTCAACGAAAATGTCGCCGACCTAGTCTTGCCGCCGCTGGCCGAAATCTACCGCAGCAAGGGCGTGGAAATGCGTGGATGCGAGCGTACCCGCGCGATCGTGACCGATGCGCTTGCGGCAACCGAGGAAGATTGGGCGACTGAATACTGCGCGCCGATTTTGTCGATCAAAATCGTGGCGGATCTGGATGCAGCGATCAACCATATCAACACCTATGGTTCGCAGCACACCGATGCCATCATCACCGAAAACTACACCAAGGCGCGCCGTTTCCTGCGAGAAGTCGATTCGAGTTCGGTCATGGTGAATGCATCGACGCGCTTTGCCGATGGTTTTGAATATGGCCTGGGTGCAGAGATCGGCATTTCCACCGACAAGATTCATGCGCGCGGTCCGGTTGGCCTGGAAGGCTTGACCAGCCAGAAATGGGTTGTGTTGGGCGACGGTCATATCCGCACCTGATCTGATTCGGCATGTTTTACAAGGGAGGCAAGTAGGTTGTTTGCCTCCCTTTGTCATATCTTGCAGACAAGATTTGCGGACTGCGGTAATCTCCGCGCACTTCGATTTCCAGACCATCCGGCGTTAGCGATCCCCATGAAGACCATGATTCAGCATGAATTCGAACCTTTGACCATACGCGGCAAAACCTTGCTGCCGATTGTGCAGGGTGGCATGGGTGTGGGGGTCTCCGCCCACCGTCTGGCCGGTGCCGTGGCGAAGGAAGGTGGAGTGGGCACGATTGCCAGTGTCGACCTGCGCCATCACCATGCCGATCTGGTCGAAGCCAGCAAACAGACGCGCGCGCAAGATGAGCTCGATGCCCTGAATTGCGTGGCCTTGGATCGGGAAATCCGCCTTGCCCGGGAAAATGCCTCCGGCAACGGACTGGTGGCGGTCAATGTGATGAAAGCGGTCGACTCCCATGCCAAGATGGTGCGCCAGGCCTGTGAATCGGGTGCGGATGCCATCGTGATGGGCGCCGGCCTGCCGCTGGATCTGCCGGAAATGACTGCCGATTACCCGAATGTGGCGCTGATTCCGATTCTCTCCGATGTGCGTGGCATCAATGTGGTGCTCAAGCGCTGGATGAAGAAGGGGCATCTGCCTGATGCCATCGTGATCGAGCACCCGAACCATGCCGGCGGGCATCTGGGTGCCGCGCGCATTGAAGACCTGAATGACCCGAAATTCAGTTTTGATCGCGTATTGGCCGAAGCCCGGCATCTGTTCGAGGAACTTGATCTCACGGGAAAGGTGCCGCTGATTGTCGCGGGCGGTATCAATAGTTACGAGAAGGTTCGTCACTACCTTGGCAGCGGGGCGGCTGCCGTGCAATTGGGCACGGCGTTTGCCGTGACGCATGAAAGCGATGCCCATCCCGGCTTCAAGGATGTGCTGGCCAAAGCCAAGCGGGAAGATATCGTCGAGTTCATGAGCGTCGCTGGCCTGCCGGCGCGCGCGGTGCTTACGCCCTGGCTGCGGAATTACCTGAACCGGCTGGAAAAGCTGCAAGCCAACGCCAAGGCGGATCTGGCACGCTGCACGCAAGGACTGAACTGTCTGTCGGTATGCGGCCTGCGCGACGGTCTGTCCAAGGTTGGCCAATTCTGCATTGATATGAAGTTGTCTGCTGCCATGCATGGCGAGGTAGGCAAGGGCTTGTTCTTCCGCGGATCGGAAACCCTGCCATTTGGCGAGGCAATCCGCAGTGCGCGCGAGTTGATGGATTACATGCTCACGGGCAATAAGCCGGAAGATCTGCAAACGGCCTGATTCCGCTTGCTGGCAGGACAAAACAAAAAGCGCTGCAGCTTGCCTGTCAGCGCTTTTTGTTTGCCGTGCACCACGTACGGTGCAAATCGTAGGGCGCACTGAGCGTAAGGAACTGCGGCGAATCCAGGCTGCGGGGTGTTTTCTCTGGAAACAAAAAACCACGCTGAAGCGTGGTTTTTTGTTGTTGCTGATGAAATCCGGGCAGCCTTCCGGTCGAGTTCGCGAAGGCAAGGATTCGGCAACGAGACAGTGCAAATAGCACGGCGAGGCGCTGAATCCGAAGCCGACAAAGAAATCGGCCGGAAGGCAAACCGGATTTACATCATGCCGCCCATGCCACCCATGCCGCCCATGTCCGGAGCCGGTGCTTCGGCCTTCGGCAGTTCGGCGACCATGCAGTCGGTGGTCAGCAGCAGGCCGGCCACGGAAGCAGCGTTTTGCAGTGCGGAGCGGGTTACCTTGGCCGGATCCAGCACGCCCAGTTCAACCAGGTCACCGTATTCGCCGGTAGCGGCGTTGTAACCGTAGTTGGCCTTGCCTTCCAGCACCTTGTTGATCACCACGGAAGGCTCGTCACCTGCGTTGGCCACGATCTGGCGCAGCGGGGCTTCGATGGCCTTCAGTACGATCTTCACGCCTTGCTCTTGATCGTGGTTGATGGTTTCGATCTTGCCCAGGCTAGCGCGGGCACGCAGCAGCGCAACGCCACCACCGGCCACGATGCCTTCTTCCACAGCGGCGCGGGTAGCGTGCAGCGCATCTTCCACGCGGGCTTTCTTTTCCTTCATTTCGACTTCGGTGGCAGCGCCAACCTTGATCACGGCAACGCCGCCGGCCAGCTTGGCCACGCGCTCTTGCAGTTTTTCACGGTCGTAATCGCTGGTCGATTCTTCGATCTGCTTGCGGATCATGGCTACGCGAACCTTGATCGCTTCTTCTTGGCCAGCACCGTCGATGATGGTGGTGTTTTCCTTGCCCACTTCGATGCGCTTGGCTTGGCCGAGCATATCCAGCGTAGCTTTTTCCAGGGTCAGGCCAACTTCTTCGGCGATCACGGTGCCGCCGGTCAGGATGGCGATATCTTCCAGCATGGCCTTGCGACGATCGCCAAAGCCCGGAGCCTTCACAGCCACAACCTTCAGGATGCCGCGGATGGTGTTCACTACCAGGGTAGCCAGCGCTTCGCCATCGACGTCTTCAGCAACGATCAGCAGCGGCTTGCCGGTCTTGGCAACTTGCTCCAGTACCGGCAGCAGGTCGCGGATGTTGGAGATCTTCTTGTCGTACAGCAGTACGAACGGGCTTTCCAGGGCAGCGATCTGCTTGTCCGGATTGTTGATGAAGTACGGGCTCAGGTAGCCGCGGTCGAATTGCATGCCTTCCACGACATCCAGTTCGTTGTTCAGGCCGGAACCGTCTTCAACGGTGATCACGCCTTCCTTGCCGACCTTGTCCATGGCATCGGCAATGATCTGGCCGATATCGGTGTCGGAGTTGGCGGAAATGGAGCCTACCTGGGCAATTTCCTTGCTGGTGGTGGTCGGCTTGGCGATGTTCTTCAGTTCGCCAACCAGTGCCACTACGGCCTTGTCGATACCACGCTTCAGATCGGTCGGGTTGAAGCCGGCAGCTACGTACTTCATGCCTTCTTGCACGATGGCTTGGGCCAGCACGGTAGCGGTGGTGGTACCGTCACCGGCGATATCGGAAGTCTTGGAAGCCACTTCCTTCACCAGTTGGGCGCCCATGTTTTCGAACTTGTCCTTCAGTTCGATTTCCTTGGCAACGGAAACGCCATCCTTGGTGATGGTCGGGGCGCCGAAGGAGCGCTCCAGCACAACGTTGCGGCCTTTCGGGCCCAGGGTCACTTTAACGGCATCGGCCAGAACGTTAACGCCAGCCACCATCTTGGCGCGGGCGGAATCACCAAACTTGACTTCTTTTGCAGCCATTTTCAATTCTCCAAAACTTTAGATTGCAGGGCGAGTAAACCCCTGCCTTGAGGAATCACACCAGGCCGGAATCAGGCCTCGACGACGCCCATCACGTCTTCTTCGCGCATCACCAGCAGCTCGTCGCCATTGACCTTGACGGTCTGGCCGCTGTACTTGCCGAAGATCACCTTGTCGCCTACCTTCAGTTGCAGTGCGCGCACGGAACCATCATCCAGCAGCTTGCCGGTGCCCACGGCTACGACTTCGCCCATGTCGGGTTTTTCTGCTGCAGCGCCCGGCAAAACGATACCAGAGGCGGTTTTTTCTTCGGCTTCAACGCGCTTGATTACAACGCGGTCGTGCAACGGACGGATTTTCATGGTGTTAATTCTCCTGTGAAAAATGCTGAGCCAGCACAAAACAGCAACAGTTCAATTGCTTGAAATTACTGTTAGCACTCTCGGCTAACGAGTGCCAATGATAGGGGTGCAGGCAGGGGTTTTCAAGAGGGGAAAGTTTAAAATGTCGATAAGCGTTGGCCGCTAGATTGGGGGCATGATACGCGGCAATAAAAGGGGTGATGATGAGATCGGTAATAGGTTTGCTGTTGTTCGTGCTATCGGTATTGATGTCGACTGCCCGGGCTGATCAGGTGCGTCCGGCACGCGATTACATGCAGGAAGTGGCAAGTGGCAACTATGTCCTGGTGATGCTGGCCAGGCAAGACCGCAGCCTGCTTGATCCGGATGGGCCGGATGATGCGGGATTGATCGAGCGCGATGCAGTGCTTCGCCAGCGCTACAAACAGTCCGGACTGTATCCGGCCGGCGATACGACCCCCTTGTGGGTGATCGATTGGTATGCCTTTACGGTTTTTCCTGCCAGCGATGGGGTTCATCTGGTTCGCCTCGGCCCTTGGGCTTCTTCCCTGGATCAGCTGGCACTGGCTTTCTATGCGAGCGGAGTGGAAATCAAGCGTTACCCGATCAGGGAGCTGGTGGCGGATACATCACGGCTTCGCCGCACCGTCAGTCATTTTTTCTGGCTCGCAGAGCAGCGCTTTGACGATGCCGCCGGCGAGTTCCACCTGAAAACCGTGGATGGGCGGCAATTCCGGTTTTCCATTCGGACTGGCGAAATGTTGTCGGTAATCGATCAGGCCCGTTGAATGCCCAGGCTGATAACCTTAACGGCGTAGTGGTATTAGGGAAAATCCTATACGATGTAAGGAATCAGCTTATTTTGGGTGGATTGGACGGTATATGTGTAAGCATGTTGCATCCGGACAGGGAAGCAGAAGGTCTCTGCCGGTGATGGTGATGTTCTTGTCGGCATGGATTCTGGCGGGTTGTGCCAGTGTGCCGGAGCGTATGACGCAGGCTGCGCTGACCGGGGATACGGCGGCGCTGGATGGCTTGTTGAAGCCGGGCACGACTGAGGTCAATGTTCCGGCTAGCCTGAGCGTGGCCTTGCCCACTTGTCCGGGCCAGAAAATATTGACGCCATTGCAGGCGGCTGCCTGTGCCGGGCAGGTGCCGGCCATCAGGAAGTTATTGGATGGCAAAGCCCAGATCAATCTGGCTACGGCGTCCGGGCTGACGCCGCTGATGCTGGCGATCATCCACGGACGGGATAATGCTGCCCGTTTGCTGGTCGAGGCTGGTGCCGGGCTGGAGTTGACGGATGCCGCCGGCAACACGGCGCTCTTGCTGGCATTGGCAAGGGGAAACAAGCCGCTGGCTGAATTCATGCTCAAGCATGGCGCGTCGTCCAAGGCGCGCAATCGCGTTGGGGATACCGCCGTTCTGCTGGCAAATGATGCCGGCTTGGCCAGGATGCTGGTTGCGCTCGGCGCCGATCCGCTGGCAATCAATGCCGATGGCCAGTCCGGCCTGCATCTGGCGGCAAAAAATGGCAATGCGCCAGCGGCCCAATTCTTTCTGGAGCGTGGCGTCGACGCTGGCCTGAAGGACAAAAATGGCTCGACTGCGCTGGATCTGGCACGGGCCGAAACGTCTGCCCCTGCGGCTGGCAATGACCGCATGGCGCTCGCTGTACGGCGTGGCATCAGTGCGGCAAAGCGCGGGGCAACCCCTGTGGATGCGGTGCAGGTGCAAGGCCGCACCGAGGTTGCGACCGTGATCGCCGCCTGGGTCGATCGCGCGGTCCGCAACGAAATGATGCTGGCTGACCGTACCGCACAGGAGGGTCGCCCCGGCGAGGCGCTGGCATTGTATGCCGCAGCCCTGGCCAAGTCGGCCGAGGCCGGCAGTGCTTCCGAAGGCGAGCTGCGCGTAAAGATCGTGCGTTATGCCGCATCCTTGACGCCGGTGCCTGGGCTGCCGGAAAAAGCGCGCGAACATCTGGTACGCAGTGCCTACCTCCTCAAGAAGGGGCAGGATGTCAGTCTGGTTGAACATGAAATCACTGCGGCCTTGCGCCTGGCACCGTGGTGGGCGGAAGGCTATTTCAACCTCGGGCAGTTGCAGGCCGAGCAGGGCAAGTTTGATAGTGCCGAGAAGAATCTCGCGCTGTTTATTGCCGCAGCACCGGCAGACCCCAGGGCCCAAACCGCACAGGACAAGATTTATGAAGTCCGCATGGCGCGGGAGGAGGATGGAAAGATTCGCGGCATGCAGGGACGCTGGACCGATGCCGGTGGCCGCGGCTATACCACCACGATTTCCGGCGACAAGATCCTGATCCGTTCGGATGCCGGCCTTTCCTTTACGCTCAACCAGCGCAATGGTGTTCTGGATGGCTCGGTCGAGGGTGGTTCTTATGCCGGCGCAAACAGTTGCACGATCCCTGCCCAGATGCACCCGGTTACCGGGCGATTGGCGCCGGATGCACGCAGCATCACGCTTGAGTATTTGTGGTCGCGTTACAAGACGAGCTATCACTGCGTGAACATGGCGGGTGTGCCATCCAACTGTTGCCTGCTTTGTGATGAGGTATGCGATGCCGTGACGGTGAGCGGTACGGATCGCGTCAATCTGCAGCTCAAACCAGCCAAATAATCTGCAGGAAATTGCCATGAGCAAGGTTATGGATAAAGCATCTCGTCGCTTTCCCGCTGCGCAGGCGGAGCGGCATGGGTTGCGTTCGCTGTTTCTGGCAGTCTTGCTCGGAGGCGGTTGCTTGCCGCTGGCTGTGCAGGCCGGCGTGCCGGAAGTCTCTGGCCCGGTGTGCGTGCCTTATCCGGGAATGCCGTGCCCGGGCGATGTTGCCTCTTCGTCCTCGTCGTCAGGGTCCGGCAGATCTGGCTATTCCTCTTCCGGTCGCAGTACCAAGCCCAGTAGCAATATGATGATCCTGCAAGGGCTGCAGCAAAGTCTCGACCAGATGATGACGCCCAACCCGGCCACGTTGCAGCGGATACAGAAAACCCGCACAGAAGGCGATCAGGCCCAGCAGCAGGCGATCCAGGCCCAGCAGACTCAAGAGGAGCAGCGCCGCCAGAAGGCTTTGCAAGAAGCCGAAGCGGCCAGACAGCGGCAACTCCAGGAGCTCGCCGCCTCACTGCAGGGATTGCCGGGCGGTCCCGGCCCAGCTGTCGATCTGCGTGCCCGCGGCGCCCCGTTTTTTGGCCAGCCCAATGGCTCAATCGTTCCGGTGACGGGCACAGACCTGGAAGACTTGCGGGCAGCTGCTTCGTCCGGATTTGATACCCGTGGCCCGCTGGCAGGTGAATTGCCCGCAGCGCCGCCATTGCCTCCTGAGCCGACCCCCGTGATCTTGCAGGAGAAGCCTGTTCCGCCAGAAAAAATGACGCCCGAAATGCAGGCGCTGCTGCAGCAGCGCGAAGCAGTACGCGAGCAAAAGATGGTTATGCAGCAGGAAATCGACCAGCTGGCAGCGAAAACACAGCTGACGCCCGAGGAATCTGCCGCGATGGCCAAGTTGCGCGAGGATCTGGCGCTTACGCTGAACAAGGAAGGCTATCTGACGTTCACCATCAACGAGGCACTGCCTTGATGGCGAAGCGCCTTGCCCGACTGTTTCTTGGCGCATCGCTGGTTTGGCCGTGTCTGGCGTCCAGCGCGCCATTTCTGGCAGATATGGCAAACCGGCTTGCAGCACAACGTGCAGAAATCGAAAAGGACCGAAAGGCCCTGAATGCCGAATGCGAATCGGTGGCCGCATCCCACACCGAAAAAGTCATAGGTTGTCAGTTATGGCGCGATGATGTTGCCAAGCGCATGCAACAGTACAAAAAGGAATACCGTGATCTGGAAATCATCCGCGAAGCCGTTGCTGGCGAGCGCGATTTTTTCAATTCGATTCCGCAGGACGATATTCGTGTTCCGCTCGGCATCCTGATTCTGGCCAAGAAGTTGCGCTGGCCCGCGGACAAGCAAGAGCGCCTTGAGCGTGCCCTCAAGGATATCGGCTTTGAAGGTCAGGACGAGTTGACGGCAGAAAAGGTGCAGGAGGGCTGGCAGGCGGTCTGGAAAAATGCTGACGACAAGGCGCTGATCCGCGCCGCAGACCGATCAGGTCCACGTCTGAGTACTGTCGGCCAGCAACATGGCAATGATTGCGCCGTAGCAGCGATGGCCACGGCATCCGGCTTGCCTTATGACGATGTGGCAAAGGAAGCCAAGCGCCTGATCCAGCAAGGCGAGTGGCGCCACCAGGCAGTGCGGGACGATCCGCAAAATGCCCTGAAACAGGGGCTCAATGGTGGCGAGGTCATCCTGCTTGCCGAATCGCTTGGCAAGGTCGAGATCGTTCCCGGCACCAAGTTTCAAGCGAGCCTGAAGCGTGGCCAGCCGGTCATGGTGAATGTGGCAACCGTGGCCGCTGGTTCGCAGCCGCGAGGGGTAGAGCAGACACCGGCACTGGCCGGGCATCAGGTCGTGCTGACCAAGACTTTTCGCCATGAGGGCAAAACCTGGTACGAAATGGCGGATACCCGCTATCCCGATTCGCGTTTCTTCATCACGCCCGAGCAGCTGAATCTGATCATTCAGGAAAAGGGTATCGTTTATACACGTACTGCCGGGCGTTAGTTTTCTGATTGGCTTCTGTTCTGTCAGGCATGGCCGGCACGGGTTGCCAGCCCTTGTGAATCGAAGCGGTGCAGACAGTCTGGCTGTGGCGACAATCCGACGCGCTGACCCGCGACGTGACCGGAGTTTCCGGGCGCGCGTGCGATCAGCGTACCGGCGCCTGGCACGTCCAGATGCAGATAGGTATCGCTGCCCAGCCGTTCCGACAGCAGCACCGTACCTTGCCATGTACCGCCTTCCTCCATGATTTCCAGATGCTCAGGGCGGATGCCGATGGTGTGCGCCTGCCAGGCCTCTGCCAGCTGACCGCTGATCAGGTTCATCTTGGGAGAGCCGATAAAGCCTGCCACAAACAGGGTGCGCGGATTCTGGTAGAGCTGCATCGGCGTGCCAATTTGCTCGATATTACCCTTATTCAATACCACGATCTGATCGGCCAGTGTCATGGCTTCCACCTGATCGTGCGTCACATACACCATGGTGGCGCCCAGACGCTTGTGCAGCTGGGCCAGTTCGACCCGCATCTGGGTACGCAGCGCGGCATCGAGATTGGAAAGCGGCTCATCGAACAGGAAAACCTTGGGTTCGCGCACAATGGCGCGACCAATGGCTACACGCTGGCGCTGGCCACCGGATAGCTCACCGGGTTTGCGCGCCAGTAGATGATCAAGTTGCAGGGTGGCGGCTGCCGCATGCACGCGCTGTTTGATCTCCTGCTTGGGCACCTTGGCCATTTTCAGTCCGAAACCGATGTTCTCTTCCACACTCATGTGCGGGTACAACGCATAAGACTGGAACACCATGGCGATCCCCCGGTCCACCGGGCGCACAAAGGTGACCTCCTTGTCATCGATATGGATATCGCCGCGGGTGACATCCTCCAGGCCGGCAATCAGGCGCAGCAAGGTGGATTTGCCACAGCCGGACGGGCCAACAAATACGGTGAAGGAACCATGCGGAATCTGAAGGGAAACATCCGGAATCACTTCGGTGGCACCAAAGCATTTGTTGACGTTTTTCAGTTGAACGGTTGCCATGTCTGTATCCTTGTCGCGTGCAGAAACCGGCTGTTCAGGCCAGATCCTCATAATCGAAATAATCAAAATCCGCCGGCATGGCGGCACCGCTCACATCATTGGCGCTCATTCCGACAAAGGCCCCGGTGAAGTTGCCGTGTTCGCCTTGTCCGGCTTCATCGGCCAGGAGGGATGCATCCAGCACCGGGCCGATGCGCTGCCACATATCTTTCTGCAGCGCGTAGAAAAAGCGCAGGGCGCAGCCGTTCACTTCTGCACGCAGAAATACGGGCTGGCCAGCAGGCACGGAAACGGCGTGTTCCAGCCCCAGCGTGAGCCGCCCATCTGGCCAGTCTCCGGCGCAGGAGAAAATTTGCAGGCAGTTGCCGATGTCGGCATCCCAGGTCAGCGCCAGATAGTGAAAGGCAAAGCGGTTGTAGTAGCTGATCAGTCCTGCCATTTGCTGATGGTTGGCGGGGCACGCTTCGACCACGGTTTCGGCACGGTATTTCAGCGAAGTCTGGCGGCGGGCGAGCAGAGCCTGCTCAAACCAGCTGCCCACTGATTCGCGTCCGAACAGGCGCAAATAACCCGGCCTGGCTTGCAGGTTGAACAGTCGCTCCGGGCAGGGGCTGCGCAGCCACTGGAATGCAAGCGGCAGGCTGGCATCGTTGAATTCGTGGCGAATCGGCTCGGATGGAAATGGGCTGGCCGGGAGCGGCGGGGCCGGCACCTGTTCTTGCGGGGCCAGAGTTTCTCCAGATAGGCGCAACCAGCCATCTTCATCCCAGCAGGCTTTCTGGATGGCGGTTTCCCGGCCGAGCGGACAGCGCTGCAGGCCGGCAATCGGGCGGCCAGTCAGATACACCAGATAGGTCTCGCCGTGCTGTGTTTCCACGATATCGCCGTGGCCGGCACGTTGCAGCGGGGCATCGGCAAAGAAGCGCGAAGTCACCACATGCCATTGCGGATGCAATTCGTACGGGCCGGCCAACGAGTGTGATCGTGCCAGCGATACCGCATGACGGTAGCCGGTACCGCCTTCTGCGGTCATCAGATAGTAATAGCCATTGCGCCGGTACAGGTGCGGCCCTTCGGTCAGCCCGAGCGGGCTGCCACGGAAGATGTTGGTGATCGGCCCGCTCAGTTGCCGTGCCTGCGCATCGTATTCCTGCAGCAGGATGCCGCCGAACTTGCTGGGGCGGGCACGGTGATCCCACACCAGATTCACCAGCCATTTGCGCCCGTCCTCGTCATGAAACAGCGAGGGATCAAATCCGCTTGAATTCAGGTAGACCGGATCCGACCACGGGCCCTCGATGGCGGGTGCCGTAACCAGATAGTTGTGCACATCCTTGAAGTTGCCATCCTTGCGTTTGACATCGCTGTAAACCAGCCAGAACAGGCCATCGGCGTAAGTCAGGCAGGGGGCCCACACGCCGCAGGAGTCGGCATTGCCACGCATGTCGAGCTGGCTGGCGCGATTGAGCGGACGCGTGACAAGTTGCCAGTGCACCAGGTCACGCGAGTGGTGGATTTGTACGCCCGGATACCATTCGAAGGTGGAGGTGGCAATGTAGTAATCATCACCCACGCGCACGATGGAGGGATCGGGGTTGAAGCCCTTCAGGATGGGGTTGTGGATCATGTGCGGGTCTGTATGCATGATGGTCAGCCTTTTACCGAGCCACGGGTGAGGCCGGCGACAATGTATTTCTGGGCAGCAATGAAGAACACGATTGCCGGGAAGATGGTGAGCGAGACGAATGCCAGGATCTTGTTCCACTCCACGATGTATTCGCCGCGGAACTGCATCATGCCCAGTGGCCAGGTGAACATTTCCCGGTTGTTGAGGACCACCAGCGGCAGCAGGTAGTTGTTCCAGCTCTGCACGAACACAAACGTGCCCACAGTCGCCAGAATCGGCGTGGACAGCGGCAGGGTGAACTGGAAGAAAAAGCGCAGGTAGCCACACCCTTCCACATAGGCGGCTTCAAACAGCTCGTGCGGCAGTTGTTCGAAAAAGCTTTTGAACAACACAATGGCAAATGCCATTGAAAAAGCGGTTTGCGGCAGGATCACGCCCAGATAGCTATCCAGCAGACCCAGATCGCGGATCTTGATGAACAGCGGCAGGATTGCCGTGGCAAATGGAAACATCATGCCCAGCAACAGGTAGGACAGCAGCAGCCTGGAACCGAAGAAGCGGATGTGGGCAAACACATACGCGGCCATGGAGGCACACAGCAAGGTCAGCACCACGGCACACAGGGAGACCAGCAGCGAGCTTTTCAGGTAGGACCAGAATTGGGGATTGTGCAGAATCTCCCCATAGATGGCGGTGTTCCAGGCAGCTGGCAGGCCGAACGGCGAACTGCGCAGCTCGCCCAGTTCCTTGAAGCCGCCAAGAAACGTGGCGATCAGTGGAATGATCACGAAGGCAGCAGCAATTGCCAGGGTGGCAGCGCGGCCCAGATCGGCGAACCCGGCTTTGTGTTTCATGCGGATTTCCTCTCACGAATGACAATGCGTTTGTAGGTCAGCGCGGTAAACACGCAGAACAGGAACAACACCACGCCCACCGCACTGCCGAATCCCACATTCAGCCGGGTCAGACCGAAGGTATAGAGATAGCTGACGATGGAATGGGTGGAGTTGGAGGGGCCGCCGTTGGTGAGCGGAATAATGATGTCGAAAACCTGCAGCGAGCCGATGATGGCAAAGAACACACTGAGCTTGAGTGCATGTGCGATCAGGGGCAGTTTGACAAACGCCACGATCTGCCAGGGCTTGCGGCAATCCAGCGCGGCGGCTTCCAGCAACTCGCCCGGGACCGATTGCAGCGCGGCAATGAACACCATCATGTGAAAGCCGAAGTATTTCCAGACGATCACGGTGATGATGGCCAGAAAGGCAAACTGCTTGTCGGCCAGAATATAAAAGGGCGGCATGGAAAGCGCGGAAGCAATCTGGGCCGATACGCCGTAATCGCCGTCGAAGATAAAACTCCAGATCAGGCCCGAAGCAATTTCCGCCAGAATGTAGGGCGCCAGAAATACCAGCCGGAACAGGGTGTTGGTCGGCGTTTTGCGGTAGATAAGCAAGGCCAGACCCAGTGCCAGCGGAATTTGCACCAGGATCGAAGCCAGAATGATCTTGACCGAATTCCACAAGGACTGGTGAAAGATCGAATGCGACAGCAGCTGGGTATAGTTTTTCAGGCCCACGTAATCAGTTACTTCACCAAAGCCGCTCCAGCGAAACAGGCTCAGGTGCGCCGCATTCAGGATGGGCGTGACCACAAACAGGGTGAACAGCAGCAGGGCCGGGGGCAGAAACAAGAGAATCGCCGTGAGCTTGCCTTCGTGGTACATGCGGGCAATGCGCGCAGGCAAGGTCTGTTGCCGGACAGGGATTACCTTGGCATCAGTCATGATCAATACCGTTCATGGGAAACAGGGAGAAGCCGGCAGCCAGGCTGCCGGCAACAAGGTCAGCGCATGCTGCGTGCTTCTTCCACGCGTTGCGCCGCTTCCTTGGGCGATATTTCACCCGTGGCCAGTTCTGCCGACACGTCGTTCAGTGTGGCGCCCACGCTGGCGCCAAGCGCCTGGTCCAGATAGAGCTGGTGGTATTCGGCCTGCTCAAACTGCCCCACGATCTGACGCATGAACGGGTTGGCCACGCCGCTGCTGGCCCCTTTGGCAATCGGCAGCCACAGTGCCTGTTTGCCACCTTCGATCTGGTTTTCCTTGTTGAGCAGGAACTTCAGCCACTTGGTGGTAGCGGCCGGTGCATCCTTGGTAACCAGCCAGCCATTGATACCACCAAAGGTATCGTTTGCCTTGCCCTTGCCGCCCTTGACCACCGGGAAGCGGATAAAGCCGAGGTCTTCATCGGCAATTCCCTTGCCCGAAGTCGAATTCTTCTGCTGCGAGCCGTACAGCCAGTTGCCCATCAGATGGAATGCGCCCTTGCCATCGCCAAACAACCCGGCAGCCTTGTTGTTGTTGGTATCCATGAATCCGGGCTGGAAGGGCTTGAGATCGACCAGACGCTTGAATTCGCTGCCGGTTTTCACAAAGTCCGGATGTTCAAAGCCGCCGTTGTTGCCGGCATCGGCCTGTGCCAATCCATCCTTGCCGGCAATGCGCGTGGCCAAAAAGCCATAGAAGAACTGCAGGGGCCATTTGTCCTTGCCGCCCACCACGATAGGAGTGATACCGGCGGCCTTGATCTTGTTCACTGCAGCCAGAAGATCATCCCAGGTCTGGATGCCGGCTGGATCAACCTTGGCCTGGTTCAGCAGTTTCTTGTTGTACCAGAGCACCACGCTGGCGGCATACATCGGCGCGCCATGCACCTTGCCCTTGTAAGTCATGGCATTGACCCCGGCCGGCGAGAAGTTTTCTTTCCAGCCGGCATTCATCTCGCTGGTGATGTCCTTCAGCACCCCGGCCTTGGCCTGCTCGAAAAACACGCCGCCGGTCCAGGTGAAAAACAGATCCGGGCGGGCGCTGGATTGCAGCATGGTCGGCAATTTGGATTTGAACGAGGCATCATCGAGGTAGTCGATCTGGACGGTAATACCCGGATTCTGCGCTTCAAAGGCTTTTTTGATATTGCTGTAGTAATCCTTGCCTGCCTGGATGTTGGGTTCGACAGACAGCATCTTCACGGTTTCAGCCTGGGCGGTTTGCAGGAAAACTGCGGTAATGGCCAGTGCGGCCAGCTTCACGACATTCATGGGAACTCTTCTCCGGGTGCGTTGTATGTCAAGTGACAGGACACTGGCTGTGCGAAGTTTTTGTAGTGCGTGTGCTGTCTGTTACATAAGCTACACCAGCTCAAGTGCAAACTGGCGTTATGATTTTTTCAAGTGATCGACATACTTTTGGAAAGTCTGTGATTGCAGTTGGATTCCGTTCGTATACTGCGCAGCAAGGAATCTGCTTGTCGGCCACCACAGGAGTGCGCCATGGTTCATCCCAAGCGCGATACATTCAGAGTTGCCCTGATGCTCAAGGCCAAGGGTGCCTACGGGCGTGACATCATCGCCGGCGTGTGCGATTACGTGCGCTCAACCCGACTGACCTGGGATTTGCTGCTCGATGAGGATTTTCGTTCACGCCCGGACAGTATCTGCAACTGGAGTGGCGATGGCGTGATCGCGGATTTTGATGATCCGTCACTGGTTGATCTGCTGGCCGGCGGGCTATTGCCAGTGGTCGGTGTCGGTAGTTCGTACCAGCATGCCTCGGCCTATCCGCGCGGTGTACCGTATGTGGCAACCGACAACAACAAGCTGGTCGGTCTGGCGTACGAGCATCTGATCGACATGGGCTTGCCGCGCTTTGCGTTGTACAGCATGCCGCCTGCAACCAATAACAAGTGGGCGCGCGAGCGCGAAGCGGTGTTTCGCAAGCGGATGCAGGCCGATGGCATGGAAACTGAGATTTTTCAGGGGTTGCCGACGTTTGCCCTGGATTGGGAGCCGATGCTGGATCATCTGGTGGCCTGGCTGCGCACGCTGCCCAAGCCCATCGGCATTATCGCGGTGACTGATTCGCGCGCGCGCCAGATTCTGCAGGCATGCATCATGGATGGCATCGCCGTACCGGAAGAAGTGGCCATCATGGGGATTGATGATGATCCGCTCTTGCGCATGCTTACCCGTATCCCGATCAGCTCGGTCAAGCAGGGGACGCGCGAAATGGGCTGGCAGGCTGCCAGCATCCTGCACCGCAAACTGATGGGTGCTCCGTTGCCGAAGCAGCCGGTTCTTGTTGCGCCCGAAGGCATCAACCCGCAGGCTTCATCGCGCCACCAGCCGACCTGTGATCCTTATGTGATGCGTGCACGCCACTATATTCGCCAGTTTGCCGCCCAGGGCCTGAAGGTGGCGCAGGTCGCGGAATATGTTGGCGTATCGCGTACCACGCTCGACAGCCACTTCCGGCAGCAGTTCGGTTGTACCGTCCATGACGAAATTCTTGCATTCAAACTGCAGATGGCACGGCAACTGCTGGAAAGTGGCGATATGCCGGTCGCTGAAGTCGCCCGCTGCAGCGGTTTTACCTCCCTGCAATACATGTATGCGGTGTTCCGACGTGAACTTGATTGCAGCCCGCTCGACTACCGGGCTAGGCATATTGTTCGTGATGCCCGTGCTGCAACCCTCCCCACTTAGTTAGTTCAACAACGATTTTGGTCGCAACCGCCTGACCTGGCAGCCCGGCTTGCCCGGGAACAATATGGGACTTGTACGGTTCTAATTGAGCATGGAGAGGGAGGTCATCACCATGCCCGCACTCAACAAGCTCACCGATTACGCGACCGTGCTTATGGCGCAGCTGGCGCTGCGGCCGGGCGACGTCAGCAGCGCATCCGGGCTGGCTGCTGCCTGCGGGGCGACGGTTGCGACAACCAGAAAGATTCTGAAAATTTTGGCCCGCCAAGGTTTGGTGCAATCCACGCGTGGCGCTCGTGGCGGCTATGCGCTGGCACGTGCTCCGGCTGAAATATCCATGGCACAAATCATCGAGGCGATGGAAGGACCGCTGGGCATGACCGAATGCAGCGTGGCATCGGGCCTGTGCGAGCGGGAAAGCCAGTGCCTGTTGCGGCCAGGCTGGCAGCAGGCCAATGCTGTCATTCGTCAGGCTCTGGACGCGATCAGCCTGGCAGACATGGCACTTTCGATGAATCAAAAAGCAAGGCACCACCGCCAACCAGATTTGTAACGCTTAGACCGGTTAACCACCGGCCCGGGATGCAACCGGAGGCAGCGATGACAAATGCAACGACCAAGCTCGATGAGCTCATCAGCCAGGAATACAAGCACGGTTTCTATACCGCCGTGGAGACGGATATCGTGCCGCGCGGCCTGTCCGAGGACGTGATCCGCCTGATTTCGGCCAGGAAGGATGAGCCGGAATTCATGCTCGAATGGCGGCTGCAAGCCTACTGCCACTGGCTGACCATGCAGGAGCCGCAATGGTCCACCGTGCACCATCCGCCCATCGATTACCAGGACATCGCCTATTACGCGGCGCCCAAGTCGCGCAAGGATGGACCGCAAAGCCTGGCCGAGGTCGACCCGGAACTGCTGCGCACCTATGAGAAACTCGGCGTGCCGCTGGCCGAGCGCGAGTTGCTGGCCGGCGTGGCGGTCGATGCCGTATTCGATAGTGTTTCCGTAGCGACGACTTTCAAGGAAAAGCTGGCCAGCCTTGGCATCATTTTCTGCGCATTCTCGGAAGCCGTGCGCAATCACCCGGATCTGGTGCGGCAGTATCTGGGTTCGGTGGTGCCCCATACCGACAATTTCTTCGCCAGCCTCAACTCGGCCGTGTTCAGCGATGGTTCGTTCTGCTACATCCCGCCCGGCGTGCGCTGCCCGATGGAGCTCTCGACCTATTTCCGCATCAACGCGCGCAATACCGGCCAGTTCGAACGCACGCTGATCATTGCCGATCGCGGCGCCTACGTGAGCTACCTTGAAGGCTGCACCGCGCCGATGCGCGACGAAAACCAGCTGCATGCGGCGGTGGTCGAGCTGATCGCGCTCGAAGGCGCGCAGATCAAGTACGCCACGGTGCAGAACTGGTATCCGGGCGACAAGGAAGGCCGCGGCGGCATCTACAACTTCGTGACCAAGCGCGGCGATTGCCGCGAGGCGAATTCGAAGATTTCCTGGACGCAGGTCGAGACCGGCTCGGCGATCACCTGGAAATACCCGAGCGTGATCCTGCGCGGCGACAACGCGGTGGGCGAGTTCCATTCGGTGGCGCTCACCAACCATTACCAGCAGGCCGATACCGGCACCAAGATGATCCATCTGGGCCGCAATACCCGCAGCACCATCCTTTCCAAGGGCATCTCGGCCGGCCACGGACAGAATGCGTATCGCGGGCTGGTGAAGGTGGCAAAAAGCGCGACCGGCGCGCGCAATTACACGCAGTGCGATTCGCTGCTGCTTGGCGACAAGTGCGCGGCGCATACCTTTCCGTACATCGAGGTGAAAAATCCGACCGCGCGTGTCGAGCACGAAGCCTCCACCTCGCGCATCGGCGAGGACCAGCTGTTTTACTGCCAGAGCCGCGGGATATCGCCGGAGGATGCGGTATCGATGATCGTCAACGGTTTCTGCAAGGAAGTGTTCAAGGAATTGCCGATGGAGTTTGCGGTGGAAGCGCAGAAGCTGCTGGGGGTAAGTCTGGAGGGTAGTGTCGGCTAGGAATCTGGCCCATCAGGCGACTGCGTATCTTGCAGTCCCAATGGGATTTGCTTCGCGGCATCGGGCGGCGCTAGTTGGCAGGAGGATCTGAACATGCTGGAAATTCGCAATCTGCACGTCGCGGTCGACGACAAGCCGATCTTGCGCGGCATCGACCTGGCCGTGCGCGCCGGTGAAGTGCACGCGATCATGGGGCCGAACGGCTCGGGCAAGAGCACGCTCGCGCATGTGCTGGCCGGGCGCGAAGGCTATGTGGTCACGGCTGGCGATGTGCGCTATCGGGGTCAGGACCTGCTTGAATTGTCGCCCGAGGCGCGTGCGAGAGAGGGCATCTTCCTGGCCTTCCAGTATCCGGTGGAAATTCCCGGCGTGGCCAATATCTACCTGCTCAAGGCCGCGCTCAATGCCCTGCGCAAGCATCGCGGCGAAGCCGAGCTGGACGCGGTGGATTTCCTCGATCTGGTGAAGGGCAAGCTGCAACGGATGGGCATGGATCAAAGCCTGCTCTACCGTGCGGTCAACGAAGGCTTTTCCGGTGGCGAGAAAAAACGCAACGAAATTCTGCAGATGGCCGTGCTGGAACCCCGGCTTGCCATCCTCGACGAGACCGATTCCGGGCTGGACATCGATGCGCTCAAATTGGTGGCGGATGGGATCAATGCCCTGCGCAGCCCGGACCGCGCCATCATCCTGGTCACGCATTACCAGCGCCTGCTCGATTACGTCGTGCCGGATCATGTGCACGTACTGGCGCACGGCCGCATTGCCTTGTCCGGTGGCAGTGAGCTGGCGCTGGAGCTTGAGCGCCGCGGCTATGGCTGGGTCGAGGCCATGGCAGGCAAGGAGGCAGCGCCATGAACCCGGCTGCCGACGTTTACCGCGAGGCCTTCGCACGCTTGCGCAATACGCTGCCCGGTAGCCAGTTACCGTGGGTGTTGCGCCTGCGCGAAGCCGCGCTCGCGTCATTCGTCGAAGCCGGCTTTCCGACGCTGCGCCACGAAGACTGGAAATACACCTCGGTTGCCGCCATCGAGAATGCCGATTTCCAGTTTGAGCCTGATGAGGTGGCGATCCAGCCCGAATTGATCGAGGCATGGAATCTGCCGGACACGCATCGGCTGGTGTTCGTGAATGGCCGCTATCAGCCGGCGGCATCGCAGATCGGCCCGCTGCCGGCTGGCGTGATGCTGGCCAGCTTGGCCAATGTGCTGACGCAAGCCCCGGATACCGTGCAGGCGATGCTGGGAAGATCGCCGGAAACATCGGGTTTTTCGGCGCTGAATGCCGCCTTCATGGCCGATGGCGCAGTGATCCGGTTGGGCGCAGGCGTTGTACTGGATCAGCCGGTGCATCTGCTGTTCATCGGTACTGGGTCGGGGCTGGCGGTGCATACACGCAATGTGGTGATCGCCGGCCTGGATAGCCGGGTCAGCGTGATCGAACAGCATGTGACCCTGAACGAAGGTGCCGGCTTTACCAATACCCTTACCGATCTTGTCGCGGAGCGCGGGGCGGAAATCGAGCACCACAAGCTGCAGCAGGAAAGCCTCAAGGCGTTCCATGTTGCGGCGCTCAACACCGATCTGCAGCAGGACAGCCGTTTCATCTCGCGCGTGTTCGCGCTGGGCGGCGCGCTGGCTCGCACCGATATTCGGGTCGGGCTCAATGCCGAGCGCACCGGGTGCGTGCTCGATGGCCTGTACGTGACCGATGGCCGCCAGCATGTCGACCACCATACCCGCATCGATCACGCCCGGCCTCATGGCACCAGCCGCGAGTTGTACAAGGGTGTGCTGGCCGGTGCCTCGCGCGCGGTGTTCAACGGCCGCGTGATCGTGCATCCGGATGCGCAGCATAGCGATGCCTACCAGGCCAATCGCAACCTGCTGCTGTCGGACAACGCCGAAATCGATACCAAGCCGCAACTGGAAATCTTTGCCGACGACGTGAAATGCAGCCACGGCGCAACCGTGGGCCAGATCGACCCGGCGCAGGTGTTCTACCTGCGCTCGCGCGGGCTGGATGCGGCAGCGGCACAGGCCGTGCTGATCCATGCCTTCGCCGCCGAGATGGTCGATCGTGTGGCATTCCTGCCTCTGCGCGAACGGCTGGATTGGCTGTTGCGCCAACGCTTGCCAGGGCAGGGGAGGGACATGCCATGAATGCATTGAGGCAAGCATTCGACGTGGACCGGCTGCGCCAGGATTTCCCTATCCTGCGCCAGACCGTGCATGGCAAGCCGCTGGTCTATCTGGATAACGCCGCGACCAGCCAGAAGCCGCAGTGCGTGATCGACAGCGAGGCACACTACTACCGCGAGCTGAACGCCAATGTGCATCGGGGCGTGCATACCCTGAGCCAGCGCGCCACCGATGCCTTTGAAGCCGCGCGCGATGCCGTGCAGCGTTTCATCCACGCCGCGCGGCGCGAGGAGATCGTGTTCGTGCGTGGTGCCACCGAGGCGATCAATCTGGTGGCCAGCAGTTTTGGCCAGCGCCTCAAGCCCGGCGACGAGATCCTGATTACCGAGATGGAGCACCACTCCAACATCGTGCCGTGGCAGTTGCTGTGCGAACGCAGTGGTGCCGTGCTGCGCGTGGCGCCTTTTGATGCACGCGGCGAGCTGCGCGAGGACGAATTTGCAAGGCAGCTTGGCCCGGCGACGCGGATCGTGGCAATCACGCAGCTCTCCAACGCGCTCGGCACGATCAACCCGGTGAAACAACTGATCGCGCAGGCCCACGCGGCCGGTGCGGTGGTGCTGGTGGATGGTGCGCAGGCCGTGGCGCACCTGCCGGTGGATGTGCAGGCACTCGATTGCGATTTCTACGTGTTTTCCGGCCACAAGCTCTATGGCCCGACCGGCATCGGCGTGCTGTACGGCAAGGCGGCCTTGCTGGAGGCGATGCCGCCGTGGCAGGGCGGCGGCGACATGATCCGCGAAGTGACTTTCGCCAGGACTTCCTACAACGAGCTGCCGTACAAGTTCGAAGCCGGCACGCCGAACATCGCCGGTGCCATCGGATTGGGCGCCGCACTGGATTATCTACAGTCGCTGGATATCTCGGCCATTGCCGCGCACGAACAGGCATTGCTGGCCTATGCGACCGGGCAGGTGGCCAGCATCGCCGGCCTGCAGCTGGTCGGCACTGCACGGCACAAGGCCAGCGTTCTTTCGTTCACGCTGGCCGGCGTGCATCCGCACGATGTCGGCACCGTGCTCGATAGTGAGGGCGTGGCGGTGCGTACCGGCCACCACTGCGCGATGCCGGTGATGGCGCATTTCGGCCTGCCTGCTACCGTGCGCGCCTCGTTTTCGCTCTACAACACGTTCGACGAAGTCGATGCGCTGCTGCGCGCGATCCGCCGGGCACAGGAGGTCTTCGGCTCATGACTGATCTGCGCGATCTCTATCAGGAAGTCATCCTCGACCACTACCGGCACCCGCACAATTTCGGGCCGCTGGCCGGGGCGAACCGGCACGCGGAAGGATTCAATCCGCTCTGCGGCGATCGCCTCACCCTGCATCTGAAAGTGGTCGATGGCGTGATCGAAGCCGCTTGCTTTGAGGGCGAGGGCTGCGCCATTTCCACGGCATCGGCCTCGCTGATGACCGATGCGCTCAAGGGCAAGACCGAAGCCGAGGCCGAAGCGCTGTTTGCCGTTTTTCATGCGCTGCTCACCGGCGAAACGCCTGCCTCGACAACGCTGGGCAAACTGCAGGTGCTGGCCGGCGTGCGCGAATTTCCGACGCGCATCAAGTGCGCCACGCTGGCCTGGCATACGCTGCATGCCGCCTTGCACGAGGAAAGCCAGCCGGTCTCGACGGAGTAAAACCATGAACGATCCCGCCACACCATTCGTATCCAATGGCCGCCTTGAAATGCTGCGGGCGCGGGTGATCGACGTGCTGCGTACCGTGTACGACCCGGAAATCCCGGTCAATATCTATGACCTCGGTCTGATCTATGCGCTGGAGATCGACGAAGCGAGCGGCAAGGTCTTCATCCGCATGACGCTGACCGCGCCGGCCTGCCCGGTGGCGCAGTCGCTGCAGGATCAGGTCGGGTTCATGGTGACCGATATCGAGGGCGTTTCGGATGTTGAAATCGAGCTGGTGTGGGATCCGCCCTGGTCGATGCAGATGATCAGCGAGGCCGGGCGGCTGGAATTGGGCCTTGCATGAAAAAACGGATTCCCGCTGGCGTGATTCAAGGAGACAAGCATGGTTGAGTGGATCGATGTGATCGCCGTGGATCAGTTCGCGCCTAGCAGTTGCCAGACGCTGGTGCTGGGCAGCCTGAATATCGCGGTATTCAATGTGGATGGCCGCTATTACGCCATCGAAGATCGCTGCTCGCACGATAACGGCATGCTGTCCGGCGGGGTCTGTTGCGACACCGTGATCGAATGCCCGCGCCATCGTGCGCGCTTTTCGCTGGAGACCGGCGAGGCACTCTCGCCGCCGGCCTATGAGCCCATCGCAACCTTTCCGGTCCGGGTCGAGCAGGGGCGGGTGCAGGTCGCCGTGGAGGCTTAAGAACCTGATGACGGCCTCGCAGTAAGATCGTAAACAGGTTCTAATTGCGAAGCTTCACCGCCTCGCCATGTGCGGTGTACTGAAGCTGCCCCAGATCGAACCCCTGGGTGCTGGCTGCCTGCAGGGCCTGTTCCAGCAAAGGCCGATCCAGTACCGGCGTGCGCGAGAGTATCCACAGGTATTTGCGGTTCGGGTTGCCGACCACGGCCCAGCGGTAATCTTCATCCAGCTCGAAAATCCAGTAATCCGACTGGAATGGCCAGAAGAACGAAACCTTCAATTGGCCATTGCCGCTGCCTTCAACCACCTTGGCCCTGCCTTTGGCCTCGTCAAAGCCGGATTCGGTACGGCAACGGTTGGTGATCGCAATCGAGCCATCCGGCTGCGCACGATATTGCGCCGTGGTATCGCCGATGCACTGCCGCTGGAAGAACATCGGAAAAGCCGCGATTTCATACCACTTGCCGGCATAGCGCTGCAGATCGACCTGCGCCACGCTCGCGGGTGGCGTATCGGCCCAAGCCAGCGGCATAGCCAGATACAGCAGATACAACAATTTGCGCATGGTTTTCTGTCCTTTGTTTTTATGTAAAAACAATTTGCCCCCTCGCCCAGCCCCTCTCCCGCACACAGGCGATGGAGCAAAATCGGTGATGCGGCCAATACTCCCCTCGCCCGCTTGCGGGAGAGGGGCTGGGGGAGAGGGCAAATCGATGTTTGGGTGAGCGGCATTCCAGGTCGTAGGACGGGTTTCAACCCGTCACAATGGAATATCAAAGAACCCTGACGGACTGAAGTCCGTCCTACGGCAATATTTTGGGTTGTCGCCTGATTTTTCTACCCCGAATTTGATCCATCAGCAAATGCGCGGCAGCGGATCTTCTGCCAGTTCTTCCAGCCAGCGCCGCCCCCCCAGCGGTGTGACCAGACAGACTTCCGGCTCCGCCGTGAGCGTGCCGATGCAGGCCGCCTCATGCCCTTGCGGGTGTGCCTGCCAGCACCGCAGCAATTCAGCAGCGCAATCCGGCGCGGCAATCGCCACGATCCGGCCCTCGCACGCCAGTTGCAGCGGGTTGAATCCGAGCAGGCTGCAGGCACCGCGCACCGGATCACGCAAGGGAATCTCCGCTTCGATCAGGTTCGCGCCCAGACTACAGGCGCGCGCGATCTCATGCAGCACCGAAGCCAGCCCGCCACGGGTCGGGTCGCGCAAAAAGCGCACACCGGGCAGTGCCCACGCCAGCCGGGCGAGGTCTAGCACGCAGGCCGCATCGGAGACCAGATCGCTGGATAATCCGAATTCCTCGCGTGCCAGCATCACGGCCGTGCCATGATCGCCGACCGGCCCGCTCACCAGTACCGTATCGCCGGCCTGCACCGCGTGGATATCGAGTTGCAGCGCGGGATCGCGCCAGCCCAGCCCGGTGGTGGCGATGACCACGCCGCTGCCTTGTCCTTTCGGTACGACCTTGGTATCCCCGCCGACGATCGGCACGCCCGCAGCGCGCGCGGCCTGGCCGGCGGAAATCAGAATCCGTTTCAGATCTGCAAGCAGGAAGCCTTCCTCGATCACCAGATTCAGCGTGATCGCGGCTGGTTCCGCGCCGGAGACAGCCAGATCGTTGAGCGTGCCGTGAATGGCCAGGCTGCCGATGTCGCCGCCGGGAAAAAACAGCGGCTGTACGGTAAAGCTGTCGCTGGCCAGATACGGCAACCAGCCGGGGTGAACCGCTACCGGCGCGGCATCGGTAGCGCTTTCCTGCGTGCCGAGCGCCGGGTAGACCACGGTTTCGAGCAGTTCGCGCATCAGGCGGCCGCCGTTGCCGTGGGCGAGGCGGATATGGGTGTCATGCAGCATGGCGTGCTCCGGCTTCAACGAGTTGGCCCAGTGCCAGTCCGGCATCATTGGGCGGGGCGCATCGGGGCAGGTGGATGGCGTAGTGGCCAGCATATTGGGTGATCCGGGCCACCAGCAGGCGGTTCTGGAATACGCCGCCAGTCAATCCCACCGGCGTGGTGCGTGGCAGATCGAGCAGGCCGGGCAGTGCCACCACCGCGCGGGCAAGCGCATCGTGCAGCGCCCAGGCGCGTTGTGGTGCAGGCGTGGCGGCATCCTGCAACAGTGCCAGCCATGGCTGCCAGTCGAGGGTCCATATGCCATCCTGTTCTTGCCAATTCACCGGCCAATACGGGCCATCCTCCGCGCTTTCGGCCAGCGCCTGCAGCCGCATCGGGCCTTCACCCTCGAAGCTGGCCGTCTGGCACAGGCCCAGCAATGCCGCCGCACCATCGAACAGGCGCCCGGCCGCTGTGGTCAACGGGCTGTTCAAGCCCTTGCACCATGCCGTGTGCAGCAAGGACTGTTGCGGATGCCATTGTGGCGTTTCCATTTCACTTTCCCACAGCAAACCGGCCGCGCTGCGCCAGAGTTCGCGGCTGGCTGCTTCGCCACCGGGCAGGCGGAACGGGCGCAGCCGGGCAACGCTTTGCCAGTGGCCGGGCTTGCCGCGCAGTGCCTCGCCCCCCCAGAGCAGGCCATCCGGGCCAAGGCCGACGCCATCCCAGGTCAGCATCAGCCAGTCATCCATGGCAGGATGCTCGGCGGCGAGTGCGCCGGCATGCGCGTGGTGATGCCAAATTTCGCTGATCGGCAAGCCTTGCGCCATCGCCCACTGCCGGCTCTGGAAACCGGGATGTGCGTCGATGGCAATTTGCCTTGGTTGAACCTGATAGAGCCGACAAAAATCGTCGGCCACGCGTTGCAGCAGGGCCAGGCTTTCCGGATGTTCCAGATCGCCCAGATGCGGCGAGATCACGGCGCGATTTCCCCAGCCCAGTGCGATGGTCACTTTCTGTTCGCCGCCCAGCGCCAGCACGGGCTCAGGCAAAGAGTGCGGCAACGTGAATTCAAGCGGCGCCGATCCGCGCCCCAGCCGCAACGGCACCGGGCCGTGGTCGGCATAGACCTGCCAGACGCTATCCTCGACCGGGCGCACGATCGGGCGGTCATGGTGCAGAAATCCGTCGGCAATCCGGCCCAGCCGTGCTTCGGCATCCGCTGGGTCGATGGCGATCGGCTCGCCGGCAAGATTGCCGGAAGTTGCCACCAGCGGGCCGCCGAAGTCTTCCACCAGCAGCCCATGCAGCGGGCTATAGGGCAGCATCACGCCGATGTGCGCCAGGCCCGGTGCGATACTCGGTGCCAGCATACTGGCCGGCTGTTGGGCAACCAGCACGATGGGCCGCTGCGGGCTTTGCAGCAGCGTCATTTCCTCAGACGTGATGGCCAGCATGGTGCGCAGTTGCGGGCTGTTTTCCGCAAACAGCACGGCGAAAGGCCGGGCCGGGCGCAGTTTTCGGGTTCGCAGGGCGGCCACAGCGGTTTCATTGCCAGCATCGCACATCAGGTGATAGCCGCCCACGCCGCGCACGGCGATGATCTTGCCGGCGCGCAAGGCCGCCAGCGCGGCTTGCAGGGCTGGTTCTTTCTGCGCGATGTCGTTGCCCGAGCGCCAGGCCAGTTGTGGTCCGCAAGCTGGGCAGGCAATCGGCTCGGCGTGAAAACGCCGGTCGAGCGGGTCTTCATATTCGGCACTGCAAGCCGGGCAGAGCGGAAAACCCGCCATGCTGGTGCGCGCACGGTCATACGGCAGCGATTCGATCAGGGTAAAGCGTGGCCCGCATTGCGTGCAGTTGGTGAACGGGTAACGGTAGCGCCGATTGGCCGGGTCGCGCATCTCGGCCAAGCAGACCGGGCAGGGCGCGGTATCGAGCGGCAAGTGAATATCCGCCGTGCTTTCCACACTGGGCAGAATCACAAACCCGCTCAGGCCCTGTGCTTCCCCGGTGGTGATGCTGTGCAGAACCGGCTTGGCCAGCGGTGGCGCTTCGTGGATCACGCGCTGCTGGAAATCCAGCAGCCTGGCCGCTTCGCCTTCGATGCAGATTTCCACACGGCCGCTGCAATTCTGCACCGAGCCCGAAAGCCCCAGTTCATGCGCCAGGCGGAAAATAAATGGCCGGAAACCGACGCCTTGCACGATGCCGGTAACGGTTAGGGTCAGATGTCGCGACGTGTCGGGAAACGCTGGCATGGGCGATTGAGCAGGTGTATTGGGCTGAAATATTTGATAATCCACTATGGCATTCGGAATTCAATGATGCATCACCTACCATGAAAACAGCGCCATCCTGTTTCCGGTTCGAGGTGTCCGATGACTTCTTTCAGAGTTTTTATCCGCCCGCTCGCGCTGGCCTGTGTCTTGGTCGTGATCCAGGGCTGTACCACCGCCACGCGTTTTGAAGGGGCTGCGCCGGGCACCCGGTTTTCGCTGCGTGAATTCGAGGTGGTCGAACTTCCCAAAGACATGGTGCTCGAATCAAAAGCCACCGGCCAATATGAATTCATGGCGACCACCCCTTCATGTGATGCACTGTATGGCATCCTGCCCTTGCGGGTGAATGGCGGCACCATGGCGGCGAGCATAGCCTTGTTTGCGCCTGCGTTGTTCATTGGCGGATTCCGCGATGTGTTCGCGTTCTATCAGCTTGATCCAGTTGAAGGCGTGGTGCGATACAAGAATAAGGTCGAGGATGATTGGCGTCGGTACAAGCCGACTTCGGCCGAGAGTGAGCGGGCCAAGCGCTATTTCGATGGGCTGGGTGTGCAATGTGTACCTGTGGCTACTCCCGGGCCATAATTCAGGCGTAATGAGCTTGCCGGGTGGCATGAGATCGATGCACTGGGCAAGTTTATTCGAATATCGTATCCATTGTTTACCATTACGTAAGGAGCGACCCATGCGCCTGTTGTTGGCTATTTTCCTGCCCTTCATGGTTTTCTTTACCATCGGCCGTCCTTTGGCAGGAATTATCTGCTTGATTCTGCAAATCACCCTGATCGGCTGGCTGCCGGCGGCCATCTGGGCTGTCTATGCGCTGGGCCAATACAATACCGACAAAAAAATCGAACAGGCATTGGGCGGCAATAAGAGCTGATCTGGCCTTTTCATCATGAAACACGGCTTAATCGTGTGTTTTCTGGTGCTCACCGCTGCCGTGGTGCAGGCTAAGCCTGCATCATGGTATCGCTGGCATAGCAAGCACGATGGCAAAGTGGTTTGCAAGCAGACTTCGCCCGGTACTGGTTGGGTGCGTGAAAAAACAGCCTATCGTGATGCGCGCTGCGAAGTTGCAGGCCGGCGCTGAAGTTATATTCCTCTCTCTGACCCACTTGCTTTGATTTTCTGACTGACGGCAATGCTGGCTGCAGCAATTCCGTTCATACCGCGCTAGAACGAAATATCCACGCAATCAAGACGCGGATATTTGGCAAGGAGAAGATCATGAGCAAGACGTTCTGGCGCGTGTTGTTGGCAGGCTTGGCCGTGATGCTGGCCGGATGTGCAACCACGCGCAGTGAAATCAAGCTGGACGCCCCGTCCATTGCGGCGCCCGCAGCAGCGAGCAAGATCAGCAAGGAACAGGCGGTGTGGATTCGCTCGATTGTGGATGAGCGCAAGTTTGAAGAGGCACCGAAAGATCCCAGCATTCCTTCTTTGGGCTTCGAGGGCGCGGCCAAGGCAACCGAGGAGGTCAAATCCCGTGCTTTCGGACGCAAACGCGGCGGGTTTGGCATGGCGTTTGGCGATGTGCTGCTGGAACCGGGGCAAACGGTCGGCAAGGTGGTGCAGGATCAGCTCACTGCTGCCTTTGGCGAAGCCGGTTATCGGGTTGCTGCCAGTGAGGCGGATGCCGGCAACAATCCCTTGATTGTCGATGTCCGCATCAAGCAATTCTGGGCCTGGATCAATATGGGTTTCTGGGCGCTGACTCTCAATAACCGTATCACCACCGATCTGGTTTTTTCCGGGGCCGTTCCGCCGCTTACCGTCAGTGTGCATCAGCAGGAACAGCACATGGCCATCACGGATGGCGTATGGACCGAGGATCTGGTCAAGGCGTTGCAAGCGTATCGCACACAAGCGGCAGAAAAACTGGCGAAGCTGCCGCCGGCTAAGCCTTGATCTCACCTGCTCGCTTTGATATTGCGCGCATGCCTGCCGCCCACCAGATGCGGCAGGCACCTTCGTCTGACACCATGCACGGGCCGATCGGGTGATGCGGGGTGCAGCCGGTGCCATACAGCCGGCATTGCTGTGGCGTTTTCTGTGCGAGCAGCACGGGTGCGCAGTCGCAGCCTGGCGGCATCTGGCCGGCATGCTTGCGTACAATCGGTTCGACCGGGAAGCGGGCCTGTGCATCGCGTGGTGCATGTGGTGCTGCCAGCATGTAACCCGAATCGGCAATTTCTCCAATGCCGCGCCAGTTGGCGGCGGTAATCCCGAAGGCTCGGTTCATCAACGCCTGCGCGTGGCGGTTGCCTTGCGAGGTGACCACTTCCGGGTAGGCGTTGTCGAGTCGGGCGGTTTTTTCCTGTTTCTGCTGCGCCAGCTGATAAATGCCAGCCAGCAGGCTTTCTGCGCTGAAGCCTGCCACTGTTGCAGGCAGGCCGTGCTGTTGCGGCACGAAATTCCACTCATCCGCTCCCATGACTGCAGCGACATGCCCGGGTGCAATCAGCGCGTCGAAGCCGATCGATTCTGCAGCCAGTAGGTGTGCCACTGCGGGCCAGGTTCGCCGTCCGACAAGCAGCAGATAGAGGTTATCCGGCACCTCGCCCGCCATCATGCCCGCTACCGGCGCCAGTGTGGTTTCGAATCCGGCAACGAAAAACACCAACGGTCGAGGTGCAAGTTGCTGCGCCAGTGTCAGTACCTCCAGCGGTGAGGCCACCGGCCGGATATCCGCCCCCAGTGCACGCGCCGCCAGCAGGGAATCCGGCTCGGTGCGTGCCACGTTCACCGGCACGCGCAGCATGTCGCCAAACGCCACCAGCGTCACCGGGTAGTTGAGCGCAATCTGCATGGCCTGCCAGATACTTTCTTCCGGGCAGACACAGACCGGGCAACCGGGGCCGGGTAGCAGGCTGATCCAGGCCGGCAGCACGCTGCGCAAACCGGCTTCGGCAATCGTGCGCTCATGTCCGCCGCAGACGTTGAGAATGCGTAGCGGCTCGGCCGGGTCGGGCAGGGTGTGCAGATGCTTGAGCCAGTCGTGCGCGCTCAGCATGGTTGTTGCCCCCGCGTGTTGCGCAACCAGTCGATCAGCGGGGAGAGACTATCGGGCTGGAAGCTGCTTATCGTCAGGCAGGGCGAGTTGTTGGCGAGTTGGCGCAAGGCCGATTCGGCTTCTGTCGGGCTGAATTGCGGCAGATGCGGCAGCAAGTCGGCTTTGGTGATCAGCATCAGATCTGCCTTGAAGAACAAGGTCGGATATTTGGCCGGCTTGTCCTCCCCCTCGCACACCGAAAGCAACGCGATACGCTTGTCTTCTCCCAGGTCAAAGCTGGCAGGGCAGACCAGATTGCCCACGTTTTCGATGAACAGAAGGTCGATAGCGCTCAGTTCGAGCTGGTCGAGTGCGCCGGCCACCATCGCCGCATCGAGGTGGCAAGCCTGTCCGGTGGTGATCTGGATCGTCGGTGCGCCGGTCTGGCGGATGCGCCGGGCATCGTTGTCGGTCTGCAGATCGCCCACGATCACGGCGCAGCGCAGCGGGGCGAGCAGCGGAATCAGCGTCTGCAGCAGGGCGGTCTTGCCGGCACCGGGGCTCGACATCAGGTTCACTGAAAAAATGCCGTGCTGGCGCAGGCGGGTACGGTTGGCGCTGGCGGTGGCATCGTTGGCGGCGAGCAGCGATTGCTGCACGTCGAGTTCAATGGCCTCCCCCTTCCTTTGTCCGGGCTTGGGCCAGCGCTGCAGCGGGTTGAGGCCACAGCCGCATTCAAGACACATAGGGCTCTCCCAGCGAAATGCCGCTCAGATACACACCTTCCCCTGCCGTCAGTTGTACCGCCAGACTGCCGCAGTATGGGCAGGCAAAGCGGTTGGGCGGCACTTCACTACTGCGGCCGCATGCCCGGCATATGATGCAGGCCGGCTGGAATTCGATCACGAGTTGTGCCTGGGAAAAACGACTGCCGGCAGCGGCATGCGCAAACAGATGCTGCAGCAGGTCCGGCTCGCAGCCCGACAGCGCGCCGACCTTCACCCGCAGCAGCGTAACCGGCAGGTCTGGATGTTCGGCTAGTTGTTGTTCCGCCGTTGCGAGCAAGGCGCGGCATAAACTCATCTCATGCATGATGGCTTGCCTGCAATCTGGCCCATTCTTCCCAGGCAGCTTCTGCCGCTGCCTGATCCACGCGGCTGATCGCATAGCCGACATGCACCATCACATAGTCGCCGGGCTCGGGCCATGGCGGCGCGAGCAGGGCGAGCGAGATCTCACGCTGCACCCCCAGTGTTTCTGCCGTGGCACGATCATTGTGCCCGCGCGTGACGATGCGCATTGGTACTCCCAGACACATGCAATCACCCCTCCCTGAGCTTTCAGCATGGCACGTTTGGTACAAATCTGCCGATGGACGGACGACATTCTGGCGCAGGCCAGTTTCCTGTCCAACAATGAGGTTATTAACCCTGCCCATAAATTCGTCTAAGAAACAGGCTGCTGCAGGTCTAATGTTGTTCACCCTCTCCCCCCCTCTCCCGCAAGCGGGCGAGGGGGGCAAATGATTGGACCAATGCCCCCCTCGCCCGCTTGCGGGAGAGGGGCTGGGGGAGAGGGTAAGTCGATGTTTTCTGCCGCAGGTCGGGTTTTAACCCGACAGCGTGCGGTCATTGATGTCGGAATGAATTTCGACCTGCGGCAATGATGGTGAATTTAGGGCTACCTAAAAACGATATCGGTGCATGGAAGGATAGGTCATGGCGGAAACACCGCGCTATTTCCCGCGCAATCGGCTCGATGAACTGATAGGTTTGCTGCGCAAGTCGGGATTTCGCGTGATCGGGCCGAAGCTGGAGCAGGGCGCGCTGGCCTATCGCGAAATCGACGGCGTGGCCGATCTGCCGCAAGGTGTGGAGGATGAACAGTCGCCCGGCCGCTATCGCCTGGTCGAGCTCGGCACGAAGCGCCATTTCAGCTGGGCCAATGCCGCCAGCGGCATCAAGCCGTTTGTGTTTGCCCCGCGCGAGCGGCTGTGGCGCGTCGATCGTGATAGCGCGGGCGTGCATTTTCGCCCGCTGATGAATATCGTGCCGCGTACGGCCATTCTGGGCGTTCGGGCTTGCGATCTGGCGGCGCTGATCCTCAACGACGCGCATTTCCTGCGCAATGATTACCTTGATCCGTACTACCGCATCCGGCGCGAGAGCCTGTTTCTGGTCGCGGTGAACTGCAGCCATGCGGCATCCACCTGTTTCTGTGCGTCTACCAGCGATGGTCCCGAAGCGAGGCATGGCTATGACCTGTTGCTCGATGAGCTCGATGACGGCTATCTGATCCGCTCCGGCAGTCCTTCCGGCGATGAAATCCTGTTCAAGTTCCCCACCTTGCCGGCAAGCCAGGCCGAGCAGGATGCGGCGGCCACGCAACTGGATACCTGCCGCGCCCAGCAACGCGCGCTGCCATCTGCAACCAGTCTGCAGGAACTGATGCAGAAATTGGATCACCCCGCCTGGGACAAGGTGGCCGAGCAATGCCTGGCATGCGGTAACTGCACGGCGGCGTGCCCGACCTGTTTTTGCCACCGCGAAGTGGAAGCCCCCGCGCTTGATGGCCAGAGCAGCGTGCACAGGCGCGATTGGGATTCGTGCTTCAACGAAGATCACAGCTATATCGTCGGTGGGCCGGTGCGCGCGGATATCAAGTTGCGCTATCGCCAGTGGATGACGCACAAGTTGGCGGGCTGGCAGGAGCAATACGGGCGCAGCGGTTGCGTGGGGTGCGGGCGCTGCACTACCTGGTGCCCGGCTGGCATCGATTTCGTGGCGCAGGCGCGCGCCGTGCTGGAGAACGAACAATGATGCGTTCAGCCAATTGCTATCTGCCTTGGGAAGCGGAAATCATCGAGCGTGTGCAGGAAACGCCGGATATCTTCACCTGGCGCTTGCGCTTCACCGATCCGGAAATCGCGCGCAATTACCGCTTCATGCATGGCCAGTTCAACATGCTTTACCTGTTTGGCGTGGGCGAGGTGGCGATCTCGGTGATGTCGGGCGATGGCCTTAATCTGCTGCATACCATTCGCGCTGTCGGCCGGGTGACACGGGCAATGATGGAGTTGCCCGAGGGAAGCCGCGTTGGCGTGCGTGGCCCGTTCGGACGCGGCTGGCCGCTGGAAGATGCGCGCGGCCGCGATATCGTGTTCGTGACCGCCGGGCTGGGGTGCGCGCCGGTGGTATCGTCGATCCGCCATGTGGTGGCCAATCGCCGGGATTACGGGCGGCTGGTGATCATGCAATCGGTGCGCTATCGCCATGAAGCGCTGTGGGAGCCGCAATACGCAGCCTGGCGCGAGCTGCCCGATACCCAGGTGCTGCTGACTTCCTCGCGCGACAAGACGCGCTGGCCGCTGTGGGAGTTGGGCCGTGTCGGCGTATTGCTTGATCAGGCCGAATACGACAAGAACAACTGCTATGTGATGATGTGCGGCCCAGACCAGATGATGCACGATACCGCCAAAACGCTGGTCGCGATGGGGGTGCCGGGTGAACGTGTGTTTGTCTCGCTGGAGCGCAACATGCAATGCGCTGTCGGGCATTGCGGCCACTGCCAGATGGGCGGCAAATTCGTGTGCAAGGATGGCCCGGTGTTCCCGTATCCGCAGGTTGCGGGTTTGATGGGGGTGGAGGGTTTCTGATATGACTGATAAACCGAAAGTCGCCATCCATAAATTCGCTTCCTGCTCGGGCTGTCAGCTTGCCTTCGTCAACATGGGCGAGGATCTGATCGAACTGATGAAGCTGGTCGATCTGGTGCATATGGCCGAAGTGGGCAGCATTGCGCCGGAAGACCAGCAAGTGGATATCGCCTTCATCGAAGGCTCGATCACCACGCCGCACGATGTCGATCGCCTGCTGAAAATCCGCACCAACAGCCACTACCTGATCACGATCGGCGCCTGCGCCACTTCGGGCGGTATCCAGGCTCTGCGCAACAATGCCGATAGCGGTGAATGGATGCGTTCGGTCTATGCCAAGCCGGAATTCATCCAGTCGCTTTCCACCTCCGGTGCCATTGCCAACTACGTGAATGTGGATTTCGAGCTGTGGGGCTGCCCGGTCAGCTCGAAGCAGATGTATGCGGCCGTGCGCTTCTTCCTCAATGGCGTGCCGCCGGTCGAATTGCGCGAAAAGGTCTGCCAGGAATGCAAGCGGCGTGGCAATGTCTGCATCCTGGTTTCACGGGGCGAGCCGTGCATGGGGCCGGTGACGCGTACCGGCTGCGGCGCACTGTGCCCGTCGTTCGGTGCGCCGTGCTACACCTGTTACGGCCCGGCCGAATCGATCAATGTGGCGAGTTTCGGCCAGCGCCTGATCGGGCTCGGCCTGCATCCGGAACAGGTGGCGCGCCGTTTTGCCTCGATCAACAATGCCGCGCCCGCCTTCAGCGAAGCCACGCGCCTGTTCGCCGGCGAAGGGGACAAACAGCCATGAATCCCGCCATTGATCCCAAACGCGATATCGATATCCATGTGCCGGTGCTGACCCGCGTGGAGGGCGAGGGCTCGCTTGAATTTACTGCGCGTAACGGCAAGGTTGAAAACCTCTATCTGCGCATCTACGAGCCACCACGCCTGTTCGAGAAATTCCTGGAAGGGCAGGATTATTCCGAGGTGCCGACGATTGCCGCGCGTGTGTGCGGCGTATGCCCGATCGCCTACCAGATGACCTCGATCCGGGCGATGGAAAAGATTTTCGGCGTGCAGCCCGATCCGTGGATTCATGCCATGCGTCGCGTAATCTATTACGGCGAATGGTTGCAAAGCCATACGCTGCACGTGAACCTGTTCGCTGCGCCGGATTTTCTTGGGTTCCCCGATGCGATCAGCATGGCGGCCAAGTATCCGGAGGAAGTGCGGCGCGGTATGCGCTTGCAGGGGCTGGGCAACGATCTGATGATCCTGCTTGGCGGTCGCTCGGTGCATCCGATCGGCATGAAGGTGGGTGGTTTTCATCGTGCGCCACCGCGTCACGAAGTGGCCGACATGGTCGATAAACTGCTGGCCGCGCGCGAGGATGCGCGCCAGTTCGTGATCTGGGCTGCCGGCTTGCCCTACCCGGTGGATGAACAGGAATTCGTGAGCGTGGCGGTCAGCCATCCGGACGAATACGCGATCAGCGAAGGCCGATTGATTTCGGATCACGGTCTGGATGTGGCGTTCGAGGATTACCCCCGGCATTTCAACGAATACCAGGTGCCGCATTCGACGGCGTACTACTCGCTGATGGATGGCCGCTCGTATTTCCTGGGGCCGCTCGCGCGCATGAACCTCAATTTCAGCCAGTTGCCGCACGCCGTGCGCAATCTCGCGCAGGAGCTCAGTATCCGATTCCCGTCGCACAACATGTTCATGAACGTGGTGGCACGTGCGCTGGAATGCTATCTGGCGGTGGAAGACAGTCTGCGCATCCTGCGCGAATACCAGTTGCCGGCCAAGCCTTTCGTCGACGTTTCACCCCGGCCCGGCATTGGCCACCACTGTACCGAAGCGCCGCGCGGCATGATCTATCACCGCTTCGAGATCAGCGAGGAGGGCCGGGTCAGCTTTGCCACGATGATTCCGCCGACATCGCAGAACCAGTTCCGCATCGAACAGAACCTGCATTCCGCCATGGAACGTTACGGCCTGCACCACACGGACGACGAATTGCGCCATCTGTGCGAGCAGGTGATCCGCAACTACGATCCGTGCCTGTCGTGCTCCACCCATTTCCTGAAGCTGACCGTGCATCGTGGCTGAAACACGCGTGATCGGCATCGGCTCGCCGTTTGGCGCCGACCAACTGGGATGGCTGGCGCTGGATGTTCTGCGCCAGCGGCTGCCAATGCAGGCAAGCGTCGAGCTGTTGACGTGCCGCTTTCCGGCCGAATTGCCGAATCTGCTTGCAGGTTGTTCGCGGGCGATTTTGCTGGATGCACTGCAAGGTGGGTTCACGCCGGGCAGTTTGCAGCGTTTTGCGCTGGCGGAACTGCCGCAATCCGGGCTGGGCGTGTCGTCCCACGGCATGGATGTCGCGGCGGCCTTGCAGTTGGCCAAAGTGCTGGGCAGCCTGCCGCAGCGATTGATCGTACTGGGAATCGAGGTGGGAAAAGAAAACCAGCCGGTCGATCCGGTGTGGATCGAGCGGCTGGTTGAGGAAGTACTGGCAGAACTTAGTCGATCGGGTTGAAGCGGATACGCTTGCCCTGTGCGGCAAAGGCGAAGGTCTGTTCGCTTACCCGCGCTACCAGCTCGAACGGTTGATCAAGCTGTTTTTCCTGTGTTACCTGGCAATACTCGATCCAGTTGCCGTCAATTTCAATCGAATAGCTACCGTGTTTGGCACAGTAGTCCTTGCTGTGATACAGCCATTTCTCAGCCATGATAGGCTCCCATTAAAGTCGAGCTACTGGTATACCACGGCCGTTTTTTTGTTGCCATGCATAATAACTATGGTCGCTTTATGGTCAATTGCACAAGGTGTTTGACCTGTCAATATCCGGGGAAACCCCGACGAGACGACCATACGGCAATGCGAATCTTTCCATTTGTGTGGGTTGAAGTATTTTCCTTACATATCATAGGGTTGAGTCGCTTGCTTGGCTGGTCATTCGGATTTGGAATACCTTGGGCAACGGGCTGGACGGATCATGCCGTTTGCAGGACTAATTTCGTTTTTTCCTTCGGTAGCGTACTGCATCGATCGAGGGTGTGAAAAATTCACATACTCTTTGCTGGAAGGTGACTGATCAGTGTTGCGATCAGGTTGCACCGGGTTGGACGGGTATGTCTGTGGCAAAGCGGATCGGTTGTGCAGGATCGGTTTTGGCCTCGTACATGGCACTGTCGGCTTGGCGGACGAGTTCATCCACACTGCTGCCATGTTCGGGATAGCAGGCAATGCCGATTGCAGCGGAAACGCTGAGCTGCCTGTCATCCACGTCGCACGGCTGCTGGATGGCCTCTCGCAGACCCCGGGCAAGTCTCTCGATATGGGCAGGTTCGTCAAATTCGGGCAGCAGGATCACGAATTCATCGCCGCCTTGGCGGCAGATGGTGTCCGATGCCCGCAGCATGCCGCGCAGCCTTTCGGCGATGGTCTTGAGCACAGCATCGCCAGCGGCATGGCCATACTGGTCGTTGATTGGCTTGAAGCGGTCCAGATCGATAAACAGGATGGCGAGCCTGCGCTGGTGGCGTTTGGCCAATTCCAATGCCAGGCTGGCGTGCTCGATAAACAGTGCCCGGTTGGGTAGCCCAGTCAGATAATCATGGTGCGCCAGATGGTGGATACGTGCCTCGGCCTGTCTGCGCTTGGTCACATCTTCAATGACCACCACGATACCGATAGTCTGCTGACCGGAATCCTTGACCAGCCGTCCGTTAACCCTTCCCCAGAACTCGGTGCCATCGCTGCGCAAGAAAATACGTTCGGCATGAAAGGCGCTGGCCTTGCCGGACAGCAATTGAGCCAGGCGTTCGCGCAGTCCTTCATGTGCATCATTGGGCAGGAACTCGGTAAAACGCTTGTTCATCAGCATGCCAAGCGGGCAATGAAACATTTTAGCCATGCGCTGGTTGGCATGAAGAATGGCCCCCTCGATATCGACCAGGAAAATAGCGACGCTGGAGCTGTCATGCACGGCCCGCAATAGCGCCTGCTGTCTGGATAGTTCCCGATGCGCTAGATCGGCAGTCTGCAATGCTGCAACTGCGTGAGCATGGCTACGCGTTAATAATAAAGTGGCAAATGCGAGCAGGGTGGATAAGAGGATGCCGGTTACCAGTAAAATTTTTGGGGCATGGTCGGCCGGTTCGCTTTCCAGATAACCTGGTAGGGCATCGATCTGTATGGTCCAGGTTCGATCATGCACCAATACCACGTGCTGGGTTTGGTAATTCGAAGAAATGGACTGGGATAGATTCGCAGAATGGCTGGTGTAAATCAGCTTATCAGCGTCAGGCTGCGTGCCCTCATAGATGCGAAGCGCGATATGTTTGCGTAACTGGGTATATTCAATGCTTAGATAGTTTTGAATTAGCTTATCGATGTGCAGTGCGGTATAGGACCAGCCCAGCAATGCTGATCGACGTTGTTCCGCGGTTTGCAGCGGGGCTCCCTGGCGGTAGATTGGCATGAAGATCAACGCGCCTGTCGCACTTTGGCCATTGGCACCCTGCAGCAGGTCGATCTTGTCGGTCATTACCGGGTAGCCCGCATCCCGTGCCTCAAACGCAGCTTGCCGTCGAACCGCATCGGTCAGCAGGTCATAACCCAGCACGCGGCGGTTGCGTACATCCGATGGCTCGACATAGACAACTGCAGAATAATCATCACGCCTGCCTTCGGGCCACACTAGATATTCCGGTATGCCATCAGCGCGCATGCGGGCAATATGGCTGGCTAACCCCCGAGGGGATATGCGTTGTACGAAACCAATGGCCTGGATACCGGGGAAATAGGCAGGCAATTGAAGTCCGGACACGTATTGGCGAAATTCCTGTCGCGTGACATCGCCGCTGCTGGCGAACAGCCCGACCACCCCGCGCAGGATCTGTCCGTTGGTCACCAGACGCCGCTCGATGCCGTTTACCACTTCGCTGCTACGGATCTCAAACTCGGCACGGTTATGCGCCAGCTCGTCACGCTGCATGCGCAAGGCCAAAACCCACGTCAGTCCCAGTCCGATTGCAAGAATCAGCCACGGGATGATGTGCAGCAGCCAGCGCTTGGACAATAACCGGTTTGTTTTCATGAAAACCACCGAGTTGGGGTTTGTTCCCTGCGACTTAGAGTCTGTTCACCGCTTCGCAGCAAGATCATGAACCACAGTTCTAAGGGATAACCCTATTGTAGTAGGCAATGTGACAGTACAGGGGTATTCACGAATTGGCTGGGCGAGAAGTGGATATCAATCCTCTTCGTCTTCGTCATCCGAGACAACAGCTTTCACGCCATCGGCGGCGATTTCAACTGTGGTGCCGACGACACTGGCGCCGATCTTGACGGTGGTTGCGGCAACCGAAACGGCGGCATCGGCAACCGCGACAATGGCGCAGCCACTGCAGCTTAGAGCAAGGAACAAGGCAATCAGGCGGGAAAGCATGGTCATCGTCGGTGCTTTGCCAGAAAAGTGTCAGAAAAGCAAAAAGCCCAACCTGGAAGGCTGGGCTAAGTGCTTGAATCTATTGGTGGCCAGTCGCGGAATCGAACCACGGACACGCGGATTTTCAATCCGCTGCTCTACCAACTGAGCTAACTGGCCGTCGAGAGGTGCGCATTAAACCTGATTCGGCAGAGGGTGTCAACCTTATTCGCGCTCTTTTTCTTGCGGTATGCCCAATATGGTTCCCGCAGGCAATGGATTGCCGGCAAGAAATGCATTGGCATCCATGCGTTTGCTGCCAGATTTTTGCAGTTCGCTGACTAACAGTGCACCTTCGCCGCAGGCCACCAGAATGCCATTACGGTCTGCTGCCAGGATTTCGCCGGGTACACCCTGGCCCGTTGCCGGACTGGCCTGCCAGATCTTGATTGGCATGTCTCCCAATTGGGTTTGGGCGGATGGGAACGGGTTGAACGCGCGCACCATGCGATCGATAACTGCGGCAGGTTGATGCCAGTCGATCGTGGCTTCTTCCTTGCGCAATTTTTCTGCATAGGTGATGCCGTCTTGTGGCTGCGGTTTGCGCTGGCTTTGCAGGGCGGGCAGTTTTTCCAGCGCGGCGGCGATGGCTTTCCCGCCGACTTCTGCCAGTTGATCATGCAGTTCTGCAGCGTTGAGGTGCGGGGTGATCGGAACAGGGTGGACTGACAGCATGTCGCCCGTATCAAGACCGGCATCCATCTGCATGATGGTGATGCCGGTTTGTGTGTCGCCCGCCAGGATCGCCCGCTGGATGGGGGCAGCGCCGCGCCAGCGTGGCAAAAGGGATGCGTGAATGTTGAGGCAGCCCAGGCGCGGCATGTCGAGCACGGCTTGTGGCAGGATGATGCCGTAGGCCGCCACCACCATGACGTCGGCCTGCGCAGCCGCGACGGGCGCCTGTTGTTCCGGTGTGCGCAGCTTTTCCGGTTGCCACACGGGGATGTCGTGCGCTTGGGCCACAATTTTGACCGGTGACGGAGTGAGCTTCATGCCGCGACCGGAGGGGCGGTCAGGCTGGGTCAGCACCAGTACGATTTCGTGTCCGGCCGCGATCAGTTGCTTGAGCGCTTCGGCGGCGAAATCGGGAGTGCCAGCAAAGATAAGTTTCATCGAGAATTAAATACCCGTGTGTTCGAAAGAGCAGGCTTGGGACAAGCGCTTACATATTCTTTTTTTGTTCTTTTTTCAGTTTCTGGACGATCCGGTTCAGTTTCAGGCGAGAGAGCTTTTCCACGAATACCTTACCATCCAGATGGTCGATTTCATGCTGCAGGCAGACCGAGAGCAAGCCGTCGGCATGCAATTCGAACGGCTTGCCTTGCCGGTCAAGCGCGCGCAAGGTGATTTGCTCTGCGCGTGTCACTTTCTCGTAAATGCCGGGTACCGACAGACAGCCTTCCTCGCAGGTTTCTTCACCTTCCCTGTTGAGGATTTCCGGGTTGATGAATACCTGCAGGGCATTCTTTTCTTCGGAAAGATCGACGATCAACAGCCGGATATGCTGATCCACCTGGGTGGCGGCCAGGCCGATTCCAGGGGCGGCATACATGGTTTCGGCCATGTCATCGATAAGTTGTTGTAAATCCGGCCCGAATTCCCGTACGGGTTTGGCTATTTTGTGCAGGCGTTCGTCCGGATAGTGCAAAATGTTTAGAAGTGCCATGTGTTTTCTTGCCAGTGCAGGGGTTTGTATGCAGAATCGATTGAATTTCTTGCCACAGCCCCGTTAAATGAATTACAAAAAAGGGTGGCTTTTTTAGCTGATCGCTTAAGGAACCAGAATTGGGTACAACCATGCGCAAGTCAATTATATCGCTGATTTTTGCTGGAAGTTGTATGAGCGCCGCTTGGGCGGATGTACTTCAATTGCAGGACAACGTGCCGGATCGTTATGTCGTGGTCAAGGGCGATACGCTATGGGATATTTCCGGACGTTTTCTGAAACAACCCTGGCGCTGGCCCGAGATCTGGCAGCTCAACAAGGCGGAAATCAAGGACCCGCACTGGATCTATCCCGGGGATGTGATCGTGCTTGATCGCAGCGGGGATTTGCCCCGGCTCAAGCTGCTGCGGTCCGGCAAGCTTGGCGACGAACAAAGACTTTCCCCGCGGGTGCGTGAATCAAGCCTTGAAGGCGAGGCGATTGCCAGCATATCGCCGTCCGCCATCGAGCCTTTCCTGAAGCGGCCGCAGGTGCTTGATCCCGAAACCTTCCGCAAAGCACCGCGTATCGCCGCTGCCTATGACAACCGTGTCATCTTCAGTGCTGGAGATACGGTTTACGCCGTCAACCTGGAGGCAAAGCCGGGTGAGGTGTGGCAGGTTTTCCGCGATGGCAAAACCTTGGTTGATCCGGATACCAAGAAAGTGATTGGCCATGAGGTCAATTATCTGGGTGATGTGCGCGTGGATGGGGTGGGAGAGGTATCCACACTGAAGGTCTTGCGTGCCAAGGAAGAAATCGCGATCGGCAATCGTCTGGTACGTGCCAATGAGCAGATGTTCATTAACTACATGCCCCGGCTGCCGGCGCGTGCGCTGGAAGGCAAGGTGATATCCACCTATGGTGCCGTGGCAGATGCTGCCAGCTATACCACGGTGGTCATCAATCGTGGTGCAGACGATGGCCTCGAGGTAGGCAATGTCCTGTTTGTCTACAAGCAGGGTGTGCCCGTTGTTGCGGAAAAGGGTGAGCCTGCACGCAAAACACCACCTGTGAAGAATGCCAATCTGTTTGTTTATCGCATATTCCCCCAGCTCGCATACGGGCTCTTGCTCGACAGTACCTTGCCTGTCAATGTGGGCGACTCGGTAATCGGTCGCGCCGCAACGGAGTAATGCGGCTTGCCGCTGGTTGCTGATGCCGAGCACTGGCTGCGGTTCGTGCTGGTTCCGCTGGGATGCCGCACGCGCCTGAAGCTGTTGCGTCAGTATGGTTCGCCCGAGGCAGTGCTGGGTGCATCGGCGATCAGTTTGAAGGATTTTCTCGAGCCGTCGCAAATTGTACTGCTGCATGATGCGGCTTCCCGCCAGACTTGGCCGGAATTGCAGCTGCATCAGCAATGGCTGGCCGATGATGGCAATCATCTGCTTACCCTGGCGGATGCCAATTACCCGCGTTCTTTGCTGGATTTGCCTGATGCCCCCACATGCATTTTTGTCAAAGGTGATCCAGCCTGGCTTTCACATTCCGCCATCGCTCTGGTTGGCAGTCGACAGGCAACGCCACAGGGGCTGGGAAATGCCGAAGCCTTTGCGGCTGACCTGTCGCGCACCGGCTATACCATTGTCAGCGGATTGGCGGCAGGTATCGATGCTGCGGCACACCGGGGTGGTTTGACCGGGACCGGCTCAACCGTTGCCGTGGTAGGAACAGGGCTTGATCGCGTGTATCCGGCCGCGAATCGTGCATTGGCGCATCAGATCGCGCAGCAGGGTGCGCTGGTGTCGGAGTTCGTGTTGGGCAGCCCGCCCAAATCCGAACACTTTCCACGGCGTAATCGCCTGATCGCTGCCTTGGGCGTTGGCTGCCTGGTGGTCGAGGCGACGCTGGGCAGCGGTTCGCTGATCACCGCCAAGCAGGCGGCAGAGCTGGGGCGCGAGGTCTTTGCCATTCCGGGGTCTATCCATTCACCGCAGAGCAAGGGTTGTCATCGGCTGATCAAGGATGGGGCCAAGCTGGTTGAATCGGCGCAGGATATTCATGACGAGCTCGCTTCGCCTTCGCTGTTTGTGCCTGCCTCGTCTGCTGTATCCGATACGGATGTGGCAACCGCACCGGATGCAGCCCTGCTAGTGCAGATGGGCTGGGATCCGGTCGATACCGATACGCTGGCCGTGCGGGCCAGCATGGCCACTGACACACTGATGGCAACTTTGCTATCGCTGGAATTGGCAGGAAAAATCGCTGTCTTGCCGGGTGGTCGTTACCAGCGTATATGCTGATCCTCTGTCGCAAGCAGGTTTTTTACGCTATAAAGCGCGGTGACGGATATCTATCAACCTTCTTGGAACAAAGTAACACCAGACCATGCCAGCCAACCTGCTGATTGTTGAATCGCCTTCAAAGGCAAAAACCCTGCAAAAATATCTGGGCAAGGATTTCCAGATCCTGGCTTCCTACGGGCATGTGCGCGGACTGGTACGCAAGGATGGTTCAGTTGATGTCGACCATGACTTCAAGATGAAGTACATGATCATCGATCGCAACAAGAAGCATGTCGATGCCATCTGCGATGCGGTCAAGGGTGCCCAGAATGTTTATCTGGCGACTGACCCGGACCGTGAAGGCGAGGCGATTTCCTGGCATATCATGGAAATCCTGAAGGGCAAGAAACTGACCGGCGGTGACCGTACGTTCAAGCGCGTGGTATTCCACGAGATTACCGAAGGGGCGGTGCTCAACGCTGTGGCCAACCCGCGCGATATCGACAGCAATCTGGTCAATGCCCAGCAGGCGCGCAGCGCGCTCGATTATCTGGTTGGTTTCAATCTTTCTCCGCTCTTGTGGCGCAAGGTGCGCCAGGGTTTGTCTGCGGGCCGCGTGCAGAGTCCGGCCTTGCGCCTGATCTGTGAGCGTGAAATCGAAATCCGCGCCTTTACTGCGCAGGAGTACTGGACACTGCATCTGGACAGCCACAAGGGGCGCCAGAAGTTTTCTGCCAAGCTCAATGAATGGCAGGGTAAAAAGCTCGAGCAGTTCGATTTGCCCAATGAAACAAGCCAGGCCGATGTACTGAAAGCACTGGAAGGACAGTCGGCTGCTGTCCGTAATGTCGAGAAGAAAAAGAAGTCGCGCAGTGCGGCAGCCCCCTTTACCACCTCCACCCTGCAGCAGGAAGCAGTGCGCAAGCTCGGCATGACGACTGACCGCGCGATGCGTACGGCACAGCAACTGTACGAAGGTATCGATATCGGCAGTGGCACGGTGGGTTTGATCACGTATATGCGTACCGATTCGGTAGCGTTGGCCAACGAAGCAATTGCCGAGTTGCGTGATTACATCGGTCAGAATTTCGACAAGGAATACCTGCCCAATTCGCCGGTGACCTACCGCAACAAATCGAAAAATGCTCAGGAAGCCCACGAGGCCATCCGTCCGACCTCGATTTTCCATGCGCCGGAGAAGGTCAAGGCCTTCCTGACGCCGGATCAGTTCAAGCTCTACCAGATGATCTGGAAGCGCACGCTGGCATGCCAGATGACGCCGGCCAAATTCGATACGGTCGCCGTGGATATCCAGGTAGGCGAGGGAGTATTCCGTGCCACGGGCCAGACCCTGGTCTTCCCCGGTTTTATCGCGGTGTATCAGGAAGATGCCGACGACGTCGAAGGCGATGAGAACGATGAGGCCCGCCTGCCGGTGCTGGAAGTCGGCGATGAATTGCCGGTAGACAAGCTCTACGGCGAACAGCATTTCACCCAGCCGCCGCCGCGCTATACCGAAGCCAGTCTGGTCAAGTCGCTCGAAGAGTTCGGCATTGGCCGGCCTTCGACTTATGCCTCGATCATCTCGACGCTGAAAGATCGCGAATACGTCATCCTCGACAAGAAGCGTTTCACGCCGACCGACACTGGCGAAGTAGTCAACAAATTCCTGACGGAGCATTTCACCCAGTACGTCGATTACAACTTCACCGCCAAACTCGAAGACAAGCTCGATGAAGTGTCGACCGGTGAGCGCGAATGGATTCCTGTACTCGACGAATTCTGGGGACGTTTCCACAAACTCTGCGAAGAAAAGCTGACGCTGTCGCGCAAGGAAGTGACGCAGGAAGAAATCGACGAGGATTGTCCGAAATGCGGCAAGAAGCTGGCGATCAAGCTCGGCAAGCGCGGGCGCTTCATCAGCTGCACGGGTTATCCGGAATGCACTTACACGCGCAATCTGGGCGAGGATGCTGAATCGGCGCCGGTCGAACCGGAAGTCGTGCCGGATAGAACCTGCCCGGAGTGCGGTTCAGCCCTGCATATCAAATCCGGGCGTTATGGCAAGTTCATCGGTTGCTCGAACTATCCGAAGTGCAAGCATATTGAACCTCTGGAGAAGCCCCGAGATACCGGAGTCGAGTGCCCGCAATGCCACAAGGGTAGCCTGATCGAGCGCAAGAGCCGTTATGGCAAGCTTTTCTATTCGTGCAATACCTATCCGAAGTGCACCTACGCCACGTGGAATCCCCCGATCTCTGAGACGTGTCCGAAGTGTGGCTGGCCGGTCCTGACCATCAAGATCACCAAGCGTCGTGGCACGGAAAAGGTATGCCCGCAAAAGGAATGTGGCTATAGCGAAGTGATCGAACCACCAGCACCCAAATAGCCGCCATGCTGACCCGTCCGATCCTGTTGGAAAGTGCTACGCAGCAGGCTGCCGAGCCTCTTGGCTTGCACCAGCATTATTTCGAAGCGTTCGAGGCGGTCGTGGCAACCCTGATGGAGCCGGGCGCTTCCGATGTGCTGTGCGAAGCGCTCTCCCTGGTCGTTGATGCCTGCAATTGCTCGGTCGGGGCCTTGTACCTTGATGCCCCTGGCCGGGAAACGGCCAGGCTAGCCTGCCACTGGCTGCATCCGCAATCCCGTGCAACTATCCCGGAAAGTGCATTCCGGCTGATCCGATATGAAGATCTGCAGGCGCTAGCAGATATTCTGGAGGCCGGCATGGTGCTGAACCAGCCCTTGTTGGCCTTGTCGGCACCTGCCAGAAAAATGCTGATCCCTTATGGGGTTACGCGCGTCATTTGCCTGCCCTTGCTCAATCGTGGTTTGCCATTCGGATTCATTGCCCTGCTGGATGCCGGCAAAGAAGTAAGGCGCGGTTCGGTCGAACTGCATTTTCTGTCCATGCTGGCCAATGTTTTCGCTCAGGCTGTCTTGAAGCAGCGCGCCGAACAGGAAATCGAGGCCAGCCGGCAGCGGGTACTGGCATTGATCAGTGCCACACAGGATATGGTGTTTGAGCTGAATGATGCAGGCTTGATCGTCAAGGTCTGGTCTGAACATCCGGCGCTGCCTGCTGCAGAGCAGATCGAGGGCATGCATTTTGGCAAGGCACTGCCTGCGGCGCTGGCAAATGAAATCGCCGCCGTGTTGCCGCAGGTGCTGCAAGACCTGCGAACCGTGCAGGTCAATACGGTATGCCAGGGCGCCACGGCGCCGGTGTATTTGCAGGTCCGGCTCAGCCCGGTACAGACCGATGATCAGGTGCATGCGGTTGCCATGGTGCAGGATGCATCGGAAATGATGCAGGAAGCGATGCAGCGCAAAACCATGCTGGATACGCTCAATCTGCTGGAAGAGGCCGTCATCGATTTGTCTCCTGGTGCGGATTTGCTGGCCACAACACCAGCTTGGGCACGCTTGCGTGGTTTGCCTGATGGGGCGGAGCGGAGCGACCTGGGGCAATCGCTGCTGGAATTGGTGGACGCCACGGATCGTGAGCGGCTTGGCGCGGTTCTGGCAGGTTTGCTTGATGCCGAAACCGCCAGTAACCAACGTTTCAGACTGTTGCGCCATCAGCAAGAGCCGATATGGGTGGAAGCCAAGCTGATTGCCCACTACGACCCCACCGGAAATGTGCAAGGTATGCGGGGTGTGTTGCGCGATATCACAGCTTCTTATTTGAGCGAGCAGCGCATCAGCCAGCTCGCGCATTACGATACTCTGACACGCTTGCCCAATCGGGCGCATCTGGACAGTTCCTTGCGCCAGGTTATCGACCAGGCCAGCCGATGTGCGGGTAAGGTCGCGCTGGGATTTATCGACCTCGATCACTTCAAGCAAGTGAACGATGCCTTGGGTCATAAGGCTGGGGATGATTTGCTGGTCAATGTGGCCAGCAGGCTTTCCCGCGTGCTGCAGGGCAAGGGCATGCTCGCCCGCTGGGGGGGCGATGAGTTCGTGGCATTGGTGCCGGGCCTGACCGAGCCCGATAATCTGCGCGAGTTGGCAGAATCCCTGCGCCAGGCTGCCCAGCAGGGGGTGATGCTGGAGGGGCAGGAGGCACATCCGACCATCAGTGTCGGTTTTGCCGTCTACCCCGACAATGCCGCATCGGCAGAGGAGTTGCTGTCTGCGGCTGACCACACCATGTACCACGCCAAGAATGCCGGGCGCAACAGTGTGTGTTTTTACTCGGATATCGTGCATTTCAAGGTGTTCGGGCGCGAGAACATGGCCATGCAGTCGCGCTTGTCCGGAGCGATTCAGGATGACAGCCTGCAGGTTTTTTACCAGCCCATCGTCGATGCCGGAACCGGTGCCGTGCTGGCGCTGGAGACACTCGCGCGCTGGCCGGATGGCAAGGGCGGCTGGATCAGCCCTGAGCTGTTCATCCCGCTGGCGGAGAAAAATGGCCTGATTCAGGAGTTGTCCGGCCGTGTGCTGGAGCGCGGTTTGGGCCAACTGGCCTGCTGGCGCCAGGCCGGGCTCACACAACCGATTACGGTGAATATTTCACGCAGCCAACTCTATTCCACCAGTTTTGTGGCCGACATGCTGGGGCGCTTGTCCGGATTCGGTCTGCGCCCGCATGACATCATTCTTGAGATTACCGAATCGGTTGCACTGACCGATCATGCCCGCCAGATGAAGCACCTGCGCCAGTTGGTCGAGGCGGGTTTCCGGATTGCCATCGATGATTTCGGCACCGGCTACTCATCGTTGTCACAGCTGCATGAGATGCCAATCCAGTTCATCAAGATAGACAGCGCCTTTGCGCAGCGTCTGCATGCCGAGGATGGCCGTGCGGTCATGCATGCCATCGTTCAGCTGGCACAATTGCTGAAGCTCAAGATCGTGGCAGAAGGCATCGAAACCCGCGAAGTTGCCCAGTGCCTGCAGCGCATGGGTGTGCGCGGAATGCAGGGCTTCTACTACAGTGAACCGGTGCCTGCCGCCGTTGCTGAATTGATGTTGCGACTGGGTGTGACGCCCAAGAGCAGCCATTGATCCGACTGCATGAAAACGGCCTCGCAAGGAGGCCGTTGGTACGTATAGTGATCGGTACAAATCAATTGCAGTGATGCAGGATCTTGGACAGGAACTGCTGTGCGCGTTCCGAGCGCGGGGCGCCGAAGAATTCTTCCTTGCTGGCGTCTTCGATGATCTGGCCGTGGTCCATGAAAATCACGCGGTTGGCTACCTGGTGGGCAAAGCCCATTTCGTGCGTGACCACCATCATGGTCATGCCTTCGCGGGCAAGTTCGACCATGACATCGAGCACCTCATTGATCATTTCCGGATCGAGTGCCGAAGTGGGTTCGTCAAACAGCATGCAGATCGGATCCATGGCGAGTGCCCGGGCTATGGCTACACGCTGTTGCTGACCGCCCGAGAGCTGGCCCGGATGCTTGTCGGCATGTGCTTTCAGTCCCACCCGATCAAGTAGTGCCAAGCCTTTTTCCACGGCTTCCTCGCGACCGCGCCCCAGAACCTCAACCTGGGCGAGGCACAGGTTGTCGACGATGGAAAGATGCGGAAACAGCTCAAAGTGCTGGAACACCATGCCCACGCGGCTGCGCAGTTTGGGCAGGTTGGTTTTCGGATTGCCCACCGCGATGTTGTTGACAATGATTTCGCCTTTCTGGAAAGGCTCCAGCGCGTTGACACATTTGATCAGGGTAGATTTGCCCGAGCCGGATGGGCCGCAGACCACGACAACCTCCCCCTTCTTGACCGATGTCGAGCAGTCAGTCAGTACCTGGAAGCTGCCATACCATTTGGAAACATTCTTGATTTCAATCATTTCGGTTCATCCTCAATGCGACTTGGCAACGGCGAATTTCAACTGCAGACGATTGACCAACCGCGATGCAATGAAACTGAATACAAAATACACAACGCCGGCAAAGATCAGGAATTCATGCAGCTGGCCGGTAATATCGCCGCGCGAGCGGGCAGTGTTCAGGAAATCCATCAGGCCGACCGCATAGACCAGCGACGTATCCTGAAACAGGATGATGCTCTGTTGCAACAACAGCGGCGCCATCTTGCGAAATGCCTGCGGCAGGATCACCAGGCGCATGGTCTGGCGGTAATCCAGGCCCAGCGCATAGGCGGCATTGACCTGACCCTTCGGGATCGACTGGATGCCGGCACGTACAATCTCGCAGTAATAGGCCGCCTCGAACATCATGAAAGCGATGATCGACGAGGTAAACGCCCCGATGGGCTGCATCTTGCCGGTCATCCAGCCAATCATGAACGGCACGATGAAGTAGAACCAGGTGATGACCAGCAGCAAGGGAATCGAGCGAAAATAATTGACGTAAAAACCGGCCAGGAAAGACAGCGTGCGGTTGCTCGACAGACGTGCCAGGGCCAACAGCGTACCCAGGACGACCCCTCCCACCACGGCGAATGTCAGCAGTTGCAGCGTCACCCACATGCCCTGCAGCAAACTGGGAAGCGCGGTAACAATGCTAGAAAAATCCATTATTTGCCTCCCAGTGCGATCAGGCCCGGCACACGTACACGCTTTTCCAGCCAGCGCATCAGCAGCATCAGGCTCATGTTCAGAATGAAATAGATGATGGTCGCCAGCGTGAAGGCTTCAAACAGGTTGGCGGTGAACTCGGCGGTCTGTTTGGTCTGGGCCAGCAAGTCCATGAGGCCGATCAGCGAAGCGACGGATGAATTCTTGAAGATGTTCAGGAATTCGGATGTGAGTGGCGGGATGATGATGCGAAACGCCTGTGGCAGCAGGACATGGCGATAGGCCTGCCATTGCGTCAGTCCAAGTGCCTTGGCCGCATTGACCTGGCCGCGGGGCAAGGCTTCAATGCCGGTGCGCACCTGCTCGCATACGCGTGCGGCGGTAAACAATCCCAGGCAGATCACTACGCTGACAAAGGCCGAGACTTCCGGCGTCAGGTCCTGCTTGAACCAGATCTCGATACTTTCCGGCAGATAGTCCGGCACGATGAAGTACCAGATAAACAGTTGTACCAGCAGTGGCACGTTGCGAAACAGGTTGACGTACGTTGCGCTGATGCTGGCCAGGCTGCGCTGCGGCAAGGTGCGCATGACCCCGAGCAGCGATCCCAGTATCAGGGCGATGAGCCAGCCGGATAGTGACAGGGCAACGGTCCAGCCCAGGCCGGCGATAAACCAGTCCAGGTAGACCTCCGTGCCTATGCCGGTGGACTTGAAGAAAACGCCCCAATCCCAGTTGTAGTTCATAGATTGACTCCGCTAAGCGGGCAGGGAAGCCCCTGCCCGGTCTGGTGTGGCTGATTACATTTCTTCGGCAGACTTATCGGTCGGCTTGGTGATCAATTCCTTCAGGCCATCACTCATCGCAAAGCTCATGTTCAGGCCCTTGGGCGGAATCGGCTGTTGGAACCACTTGTTGTAGGAAGTGTTGACACGACCACTCTTGTAGAAATTGGCCAGCGCACGATCTGCCACGGCCTTGAAGGCCGGATCATCCTTGCGCACCATGCAGCCATAGATTTCATACGATTGCGGCGTACCGACGATGGTCCAGTCAGCCGGGTTCTTGGCTTTTGCCATTTCACCTGCCAGCAGCACATCATCCATCATGAACGCCACGGCACGGTTCGATTCGAGCATCAGGAACGATTCGCCATGATCCTTGTCGCTGATGATCTTCATGCCCAACTGTTTGTCTTCATTGAGCTTCTTGAGCAGGCGCTCTGAAGTGGTGCCAGCGGTGGTCACGACATTCTTGCCAGCCAGATCAGCGAAATCCTTGATGCCGGAGTTTTTCTTGGCCAGCAGGCGGGTTGCAACCTTGAAGAAGCCATTGGTGAAGGCAACCTGCTTCTGACGTTCCAGATTGTTGGTGGTGGAGCCGCATTCCAGATCAGCCGTACCATTTTGAATCAGCGGGATGCGGGTTTGCGAAGTGACCAAGGTGTAGTTGACCTTGATATTCGGCAGCTTGAGTTCTTTCTTCACTTCGTCAACGATGGCATTGGCAATATCCATCGAAAAACCAATCGGGGTGGCATCACCGCTCAGGTAGGAAAAAGGAATGGACGAGTCGCGGTGGGCAAGCGTAATGGTGCCGCTGTCCTTGATTTTTTTCAGGGTGCCGGTCAATTCCGCAGCTTGCGCGCCAGAGAACAGGCTGGCGATGGCAACAGCGATGATCAAATTCTTCTTCATGACTAGTCTCCGGGGATGGATGTGAGAAAACCAACAACAAAGAGCAATTATCAGGCCAGTAAGACTGATATTGGATGCTTGTTAGGGAAATCCCCAAGTGTTCTGGCGGTGTTATTTTTATGCTGAAAGCATGGGGTTGATTTCGGGAAAGAATTTATCCCGAATTTGTTTCTTGCGGTACGAGCCATACAGGCTGACTAAAGAAGCGGCCTGTTTTCTGCAGGCCGACTGATCCAATCGCTGTTTTATTGCACCTTATTGGTGCATTGGTGCCAGGATCTGGCGCAGGAACTGGCGAGCGCGCTCGTGTTGCGGATTGGTGAAGAAGTCTTCAGGTTTGGCATCTTCGAGAATTTCGCCATGATCAAGGAAGATAACGCGATCCGATACTTCACGCGCAAATCCCATTTCGTGGGTGACCACGACCATGGTCATGCCCGATTCGGCCAGGTCCTGCATGACCTTAAGTACTTCACCAATCATTTCCGGATCAAGCGCCGAGGTGGGCTCATCGAACAGCATCACCTTGGGGCGCATGGCCAAGCCGCGGGCGATCGCGACGCGCTGTTGCTGCCCACCCGACAATTGCGAGGGATAGGCATCTTTTTTGTTGAGCAGACCCACGCGTTGCAATAGCTCGCAAGCCAGTTCATCGGCTGCAGCCTTTTCCATCTTGCGTACCTGGATCGGCGCGAGCGTGATGTTTTCCAGCACGGTCAGGTGCGGGTAGAGGTTGAAATGCTGGAAGACAAAACCGACTTCCTCCCGAACCTTGTTGATATTGGTCCTGGGGTCGGTGACGGCGATGCCGTCCACGATGATTTCACCATCGTTGATGGGTTCCAGCTGATTGATGGTGCGGATCAGGGTGGATTTGCCCGAGCCGGAAGGGCCACACACCACAACCACTTCACCTTGCTTGATTTCGAGGGTGATGTTTTTCAGGACATGGTGATCACGGCCGAACCATTTGTTGACCTTTTGAAAACGGATCATTTGCTACCTACTCCCGGACAGAACGCGGGCATTTTGCGTAAACCCGCCAGGCTCGACAAGCGGGATTTACCCGTAGTCGTGATGCGTGACCAGTTCGGCCAATGCCTGATATTACCCGAACTGGCACAGGCATCACGAGGCATGCACCAGGAATGCCTGCTGGTGCTGGTTGTGCACCAATATGGTTCAGTGATTGGTGCGCTGGTACAGATAGTTCGCAAGACTGACATATTGCGCGACACTGACATTTTCGGCGCGGCAACCTGGATCAATGCCGAGCGCTTCCAGTTCGGCGTCGCTGGCAATGCCTTTCAGATTGTTGCGCAGCGTTTTGCGGCGCTGGGCAAATGCGGTCTGTACGACCTCTTCCAGCAGCAATTCATCCTGCGCCAGATACGGCAGCTGCGGCCATGGGATCATGCGCACCACTGCAGAATCGACCTTCGGCGGTGGGTTGAATGCCGTGGGAGGCACATCCAGCACGCGATCCATCACGAAGCGGTATTGCAACATGATGCTGAGCCGTCCGTAATCGGGCGTACCCGGCTCTGCCACCATGCGATCGACGACCTCTTTTTGCAGCATGAAATGCATGTCATCGATCACCGGGCTGAATTTCGCCAGATGAAACAGCAGGGGGGTCGAAATGTTGTAGGGCAGGTTGCCGATCAGGCGGATGCGGTTTTGCGGGGCAATTTTTTCAGCCAGGGCGCCGAAATCAAAAGCCAGGGCATCCGTGTTATGAATGGTCAGGCGCTCGGCCGAAAAATGCTCGTTCAGATACGCCACGATATCGCGATCGATTTCAACCGCATGCAGATGCTCGATGCGTTCCAGCAAGGGACGGGTCAGTGCAGCCAGGCCCGGGCCGATTTCGACAAAAGTATCGCCATTTTGCGGACTGACTGCATTCAGGATATCCGCGATCACGCCTTGATCATGCAGAAAATTCTGGCCAAAACGTTTGCGTGGAATATGTGATTTCATGAGTGTTTCCTTGCTGCCAATTCAATGGCCAATTCTGTTGCCGTGAACATGCTGCCCGGCTCGGCATGGCCGGTACCTGCCAGATCGAGTGCCGTGCCGTGATCCACCGAAGTGCGGATGATGGGCAATCCCAGCGTGATGTTTACGCCCGCACCAAAGCTGGCGAACTTGAGTACCGGCAGGCCCTGGTCGTGGTACATGGCAAGTTGTGCATCCCCGCGCGCAAGTTGATGTGGCGTGAAAAGCGTATCGGCGGGCAGCGGCCCAATCAGATGCATGCCTTCCTTGCGCAGTTGGTCAAGTACCGGAATGATCACGTCGATTTCCTCACGACCCATGTGGCCGGCTTCGCCTGCGTGCGGGTTCAGTCCGGCCACGAGGATGCGCGGCTCGGGCAGGCCGAATTTGTCACGCAGATCGGCATGCAGGATGCGCAGCGTTCGGCCGAGAGTTTCCGGCGTGAGTGCTTCGGCTACATCCTTGAGCGGTAAATGCGTGGTCGCAAGTGCTACGCGCAAGCCGCCACCGGCCAGCATCATGACGACATGTTCGGTGTGGCAGCGCTCTGCCAGGTATTCGGTATGACCGGAAAAATACCGATCCGGGAATGCATCGTTGATCACGCCCTTGTGCAGCGGTGCCGTGACCAAGGCGTCAAATTCCCCCTGCAGGCAGCCGTCGATAGCGCGATCAAGCAAGCCCAGTACATAGCCGGCATTGGCTGGTTCGAGCCTACCCGGCAGGCTGGTTGTGTTCAGTGGGATATGCAATACCGAGACGGGCAGGGGCTGGTCGGGATCGTATTCCGGCAGATCAAGTGTGAGGCCAATCAGCCTGGCACGTTCCGTGAGCAGCGTGCGGTCGCCGAGCAGGACAATGCGGGCGGGGTTGTGGCGGGAGACAAGTCGGGCGGCCAGTTCCGGCCCCACGCCGGCAGGCTCGCCGGTCGTGATGGCCAGAACAGGCAGGGTAGGTCGAGGTCGGTCAGGCATGATGGCTGTTTTATTCGTCTTTCAGTCGAATGGATACATAGGCTTTGTCGCGCAGTTGTCGAACCCAGTCTTCATACTGCTCTTCGGCTTTGCGCTGGCGCAGGTCCAGCCGCACCTTGGCACGGCGGCTTTCTTGCGTCACATCCTGGTTGCGGCGCTCCACTACCTGGATCAGGTGCAGGCCGAACGGGGATTTGACCGGCTGGCTGATATCGCCCGGGTTGAGCTTGTCCATGGCCTGCTCGAAATCAGGCACGGTGTCGCCAGCTGAAAGCCAGCCAAGATCTCCGCCCTTGTTGGCGCTGGTGTCATCGGAATACAGGCGGGCCAGCTCCTCAAACTTGCTGCCGTTGAGCAAGCGATCACGAATTTGCAGCAGTTTGTTGCGCGCATCGATTTCCGATACGACCTCATTGGTCCGTACCAGAATGTGGCGAGCATGCGTTTGCTTGATGACCAGCTTTTCGCTCTGCTCACGCTTATCGAGCAGTTTGAAGATGTGAAAACCCGCACTGCTGCGCACGATGTCGGTCATTTCGCCCGGCTGCAGACTTTCAAGAAGTTCGGCAAATGCCGGTGCCAGCGCCCCGGTCGGTCGCCAGCCGATCACGCCGCCGTTGCTGGCTTCTGCTGCGGTGGAATAGGTAGCGGCCACGGCGGCAAATTCCTTGCCTTCAGCCAGCTCCTGGCGTGCGGCGAGGATGCGTGTACGCCGTGACTGGATCTGCTCCGGTGAAGCATTTTCCGGCAGGCTGATCATGACCTGCGCAAGTTGATACTCAAGCTGGGGCTTGTTGGCGCTCAGGCTCAGGAATTCATCCACTTCGGCATCGGTTACGATGATCTTGTTTTCGATTTCCCGTTCGCGCAGCAGGCTCAAGGTCATTTCCTGGCGAATCTCGTCGGTAAACTGTCGCCAGTTCACGCCATCGACTTCGAGGCGCTTGCGCAGATCAGGCAGAGTCAGACGGTTCTGCTGGGCGATTCGTGCCAGCGCACCTTCGAGTTGGCTGTCGTCGATGCGTATGCCCAGATTGTTGGCTTGTTCGAGCATGACCCGTTCGGTGATCATGCGCTGGAGCGCTTCGCTTTCCAGGACATCGGCTGCCGGTGCGGCAATGCCCTGGCGTGCCAGGTTCTTGCGGATCGAATCGATCCGGTCATTAAGTTCCTGCTGGGTGATGGCGCTGCGGTTCACGACCGCAACCACGCGATCCAGCGTGACGATATTGGCCTGTGCCGGTGCAATCAGCAGCGTGGCAGACAGGATCAGGGTGCGAAACAGCGACTTCATAGCGGCCTCTCAGAAACGGGTCGGCGAGTAGGTGTCGGCGTAGCCGGGGATGGACGAACGAATGGCATCGAGCGGATTGCTGCCTATGCCAGCCAGACCGCCAAGCTCAAGAATGGCAAAGAACGAAGTGTCATAATCCGTGGTGCTGGTGGCGTAGCGCTGGGCTGCCAGGCGCAGGCCCCAGCAACCGGCGTTGTACTCGACACCACCCAGGATCTCCAGCGCGCGCCGGTTTGTGATCGAATAGTTGTAGCGGCCCATGGCATACCAGCCGTTGCCCAGCGGCCATTGGCCGGAAATGTCCGCCTGCCGGGTGTCGGCAATCCGGTTGTTCACATAACGCAAGTTCAGCAGCTTGTACTCGCCGGGGCGCCAGGTCAGCACCAGGTCGGCACGGCGCAGGGTGTTGTCCTGCTGGTTGTACTGCATGATGTAGCTGGTCGAAACACCCTGCCATAGCTGCGCACCCAGCGTCATCAGCCAGTCCGAGCGCTTTTGTTCTGCCGTGGTGTCCGAGGTTTCGGTCGAACTCAGTGTGACGCGCGGTGTCTTGAAATACTGGCGCTGGCCAACCGTGAGATTGAAGCGCTCGATACCGCTGTCGCTTTCGAACAGGCGGCTGGTGACAGCCAGCGTCAGCTGGTTGGCATCGTTGATGCGATCCTGCCCGGAGAACTGGTTCTCGCTGAACAGTTGGGTCAGCGACAGATCGGTTTCACCCGAATCGAACACCGGCAGCATGGATTGATCGCGATACGGGATGTACAGGTAGTACGCGCGCGGTTCCAGTGTCTGTACGAATGCGGTGTCAAACAGGTTGGTTTCGCGCTCGAAGTACAGCCCGCTGTCCAAGCTGGCAATCGGCAAGGTGCGCGCATAGCTTTCCTGCTGCTGCCCGTTCTTGTCGAGATTGTAGCGGGTGGCATGCACGCCAACCTTGGGCGTGACAAATCCCCAGGATTCATTGAACGGCACCGAGATGCTCGGATATGCCCATGCACGCAAACCTTCGGTCTTGGTCGGGTGACGGAAGTCGGTCAGCTCGCCACTGATGCCGGTCACCAGTCCCTGGATCAGGTCCGGTTGCGCCGTGGCATAGAGTTGCGGTGCGCGGTCATAGGGTTTTTCGACTGGATTGGCTGCCGTGCTCAGTGTCTGGAAACGCTGCCAGCGCAGGAAGCTGCTCCACTCATTACCGCTGTAGCGCAAGGTGCCTTCGCGCGGCAGATTGCTCTGCGACGTGACAGAAAGCCGATCACCGAAGTCGGATAAATACTCATTGTCCGAGGTTTTCTGGATGTTCAAATCCAGATTCAGGTTGGGTGCCAGCTCTTGCGTATGCTGGAACAACACACTGCTACGGGTTTTATTCTCGAGTTGGTCATCCAGACCTTCCAGGCGCAGGACGCCGGAATAATCCGGCTGCAGGTAGCGGAACTCTCCACCCAGCATCAGGCCGCGTTTGGACAGGTAATTGGGCGACAGCGTGGCATCGTAATTCGGCGCAAGATTGAAATAATACGGCTGCTGCCACTGAAAGCCGTTCTTGTTGCTCATGCCGATCTTCGGGAACAGAAAACCGCTTTTGCGCGAGCTGTCGAGCGGGAAATCCACCCACGGGTAATAAAAGATCGGCGCACCCTTGAACTCGATCCAGCCGTTCCAGGCTTCGCCCAGATTGGTGTTGTAGTCGAGCCCGATCGTGCTGGAATGCAGGTACCAGGAATCATTGCCCGGTTCGCAGGTGGTCAGCCGTCCTTGCTGGATTACATAGCGGTTGGGGCCTTCGAACAGCAATTTGACCGCATCGCCACGTGCGCGGCCTTGTGCCATCTGGTAGACCGGGTCGAGCAGATCGCCCTGGCGGGAGTCGACGGTCATCTGCAGCTGCGTACCGGTCAATACATCGCCATCCTTGTGCAATGTAATCTGGTCTCCCGCACGCAACAGGTCGGTGGCAAGCTGATAGTTGGCCCAGTCACTTTCCACTTTCAGGTTGTCGCGTGTAACCACCACATTGCCACGCGCTTCGGCGAAATCCCCTTCGCGGGCGCTGGCTTCATCTGCGTGGATCAGAATCGGTGGTTCGGTTTCCTGTGCGGTCTCGGCATGGGCGACCACCGGCATGCTTGCAATCAGGATGGCCAGCAGGGAAAAACGGTAGGGTGGGCAAGAAAACGCAGACATGGGGCCAAGGCGGCTCGCTTGATACAATGCGCGGATTCTAGCAGCAATTGATTGGACTATGGCATGACCCTTTCTCCCGAGATTCTTTCAACCCCGCGTTTCAGGCAGATGCAGGATTGGCTGCAAGGCTGTCTGGATCAGCCGGTTCTGGGTATCGCCAGTGCGGCTGCCGATGCCAGTGCCCGGCGCTACTGGCGCATCGAAACCGATGGTGCGAGCCGGATTGTCATGGATGCGCCACCCGAGAGTTTCCAGTTTGAAACCTATCTGGCGCAGCATGCCCGCCTGAGTGATGCCGGTCTGCCGGTGCCGCAATTGTTCGCCCATGATGCACGGCTTGGGTTTGCGCTGCTGGAAGACCTCGGCAATACCACATTGACCCAATTGCTGACGCCTGACGCTGCCAAGGGCTGGTATCTGCAAGCGATCGATTTGCTGGTCAGGCTGCAAGTGGCGGTCAGCGCACAGGCATTGCCGGCGTACGATGCGGCGTTCTTGCAGCGTGAACTGGAAATCTGCCGAGAATGGTATTTTGGATACCAGTTGGGTGTGACACTGAATGCGGAAATGCAGGAGGTCTGGTCGCGCAGTTGCGCATTGATCGTCGCGCGCAACCTGCAACAGCCAACCGGCTTTGTGCATCGCGATTATCATTCGCGCAATCTGATGGTCAAGGATGACCGGCTGCGCCTGATCGATTATCAGGATGCCGTGCATGGCCCGCTCAGTTATGACCTTGTTTCCTTGCTGCGCGACGCCTACATTGATTGGGACGAAAGTTTTGTGATCGATCTGGCGATTCGCTATTGGGAGCAAGCCCGCGCTGCCGGTTTGCCCTTGACTGCCGATTTTTCCGAGTTCTATCGCGATTTCGAATGGCAGGGTCTGCAACGTCATCTGAAGGTGCTGGGTATCTTCGCGCGGCTCAAGTTCCGTGATGGCAAGACGCAGTACCAGGCCGATATCCCGCGTGTACTGGATTACGTACGCAAGGTTTGCGAGCGCTATGGCGAATTGGGCGCATTGCGCCGTTTGCTGGCACAGGTGCACGCGGAACAGATCGATGTGGGGTACACCTTCTGATGCGTGCCATGATTCTTGCAGCAGGGCGCGGTGAACGCATGCGTCCCCTGACCGATGCCTGCCCCAAGCCCTTGCTCGATGTGGCTGGAACCCCCCTGATCGGCTGGCACCTGAAACGTCTGTCGCAGGCCGGCATCACGCAGATTGTGATCAATCATGCCTGGCTGGGGCGCATGATTGAGGACCAGCTTGGCAGTGGCACCGACTATGGCGTGGAGATCGTCTATTCGGCGGAAGGCACTGCACTGGAAACCGCCGGTGGCATTGCGCGTGCACTGAGCCTGCTGGGGGGCGAGCCCTTCCTGGTAGTCAGTGCCGACATATTCTGTGTCTACGATTTTTCCCGACTTCTGCCGGTAGCTGAGCAAATGCGGCGTGATCCACATGGTCTCGCCCATCTGGTACTGGTCCCGAACCCGGCGCATCATCCCGACGGTGATTTTGGCTTGCAGGATGGCAAGGCTTGTCCGGAAAACGGGCTGCGCATGACGTTCAGCGGAATCGCCTTGTATCAACCGGATCTTTTCCTGGGCGTTGACCCGAATCGTCCTGCGCGCATTGCCCCACTGCTGAAAGCAGCAGCGGCCCAAGGCCGGGTTACGGCCGAGAGTTTCGATGGGTTGTGGCTGGATGTCGGAACGGTAGCGCGGCTTGACGAGGCGCGCCGTTGTGCGCAGCCGATTGACGGCATGGCTGTGCGTTGAGATTTGTTGCATTGCAACCTAAACTGGATGAGATGCATGGCCATGCATGTCCAGTTCGGGAGGCAACATGTCAGTCAACCATTTTTTTGAAGAGCAGGCGGTTCGCAACAGCGCATTGCAGCACGAGTTGCGCCAGGCCCTCGATCCGTTTGGCCTGGGAGCCACCTGGCTCAAGGCGCAGCAAGCCTGGGCGATGAATCCGGATGCGCTGGCATCGGTCATGCACCGTTATGCCGATGATGTACGGCTGTGGCAGCGCTATACGCTCGGGCGGTTCATGGGTAACTGCGGGGCCGAATGTGAAGTCTTTCCGCGTAATCCGGAAGATACCCGCTTTGCCGATCCAGTCTGGGACGAGGTGCCGTTCTGGGATTCGCTCAAGGAATGGTACCTGCTCAATACGCGCTGGCTGCAGGATGCCTTGTACCAAACGCCGGGCCTGGGCGAACAGGAACACAGTCGTTCCGCCTTCTGGCTGCGGCAATGGCTCAATGCGATTGCGCCAACCAACTTTCTTCTGACCAATCCGGTTGCCATGGCCAAGGTGCTGGCAACCAATGGTGAAAGCCTGATCGATGGCTTTCGCAATTTCGCCGAAGATGTGAAAAATGGCGATATCAGCATGACCGATCTCAATGCCTTCACGGTTGGAGAGAATCTCGCGACGACACCCGGCAGCGTGGTTCATCGCGGCAAATTGCTGGAAGTCATTCATTACGAAGCCACAACCCCGACTGTCCACAAGATACCGCTGGTGATCATTTCACCCTGGATCAACAAGTACTACATCCTGGATATGAACCCGCAAAAAAGTCTGGTCAAGTATCTGGTCGATCAGGGCTATTCGGTGTTTATCACCAGCTGGAAGAATCCGGACGGATCGATGCGCAATGTCGGTTTCGATGATTATCTGGCCGATGGCGTGGGCCGGATCATCGACGTTGCCAAGGAGATTTCGGGCACCGACAAGGTTAACCTCGTTGGCTATTGCATCGGCGGTACGCTGGTGAGCACTTATCTGGCTTGGGCGAACCGGCAGGATCCGGATCAGGTGCCGGTCAATTCGGCCACCTTGCTGACCACGCTGACCGATTTTTCCCGCCCTGGCGATATCGAGGTTTTCCTGGATGAAGAAGGGCTGGCCTTCATTGAGCGAAGGATGACGGAAAAAGGCTATCTGGATGGCAAGGATATGGCGGCGAGTTTCCGCATGCTGCGTCCGAACAGCCTGATCTGGAACTACTGGGTCGGCAATTATCTCTTGGGCGAAACGCCCATGGCGTTTGATGTGCTGTACTGGAACATGGATACCACTCGTTTGCCGGAAAAAATGCATCGCTTTTATCTGCGCGAGCTGTATTGCAAAAACAAACTGGTCGAGCCCGATGCGCTCAAGGTCGCAGGGCAGCCGATCAATCTGGCAAAGATTACCCAGCCGCTTTATATGGTCAGCACCGAGGAAGATCATATTGCGCCGTGGAAGCAGACCTTTTCACTGGTCCATCGCACAGGCGGGCCCGTGAAATTCACTTTGTCTTCGTCCGGCCACATCATCGGCATCGTCAATCCGCCTGGGCCGAAGAGCAAGCGCAGCTATTGGCAGGGGAATCCATTACCGGGCGAGACCCCTGAAGACTGGCAGGCACGCCAGACCAATGTCGCCGGTTCCTGGTGGCCCAATTGGGTGGAATGGCTGCGTGAATATTCCGGCCCGCAAGTCAAACCGAAGCTGTCGAGTCGGGCGCATCCCAGCCAGGGCAGTGCCCCTGGCAAGTATGTGCTTGAATAAGCAGCCATAAATCAACAGCCGCCAAAGTGAAGGCTAACTTTGGCGGTTTTTGTATGAATGCTTTCCAAAGCTACATTTTTGAGTTGTCGACGCATGTGCTGATCCGGGATAATGCGCGATCTTTCAGCGGGTTGCATGCGCACCCGTACCGGATCTTGCTCTGGCTTTTGTTTGTCAATCAAAAGCGTTTTTAGGAAAAAGGATAGTTTGCATGGCCTCGCGTACCGATCTTGCCAATGCCATTCGCGCCCTTGCGATGGATGCCGTTCAGAAAGCCAATTCCGGCCATCCCGGCATGCCGATGGGCATGGCAGAAATTGCCGTAGCGCTGTGGGGTAACAACCATTACCGCCATAATCCGGCCAATCCGCATTGGGCCAATCGCGATCGATTCGTGATTTCCAATGGCCATGGCTCCATGCTGCATTATGCCTTGCTGCATCTGAGCGGTTACGACCTTTCGATCGAAGATCTGAAGCAGTTCCGTCAATTTCATTCGCGTACGCCCGGCCACCCCGAAGTCGGCTATACCGCAGGTGTCGAAACCACAACCGGGCCGCTTGGCCAGGGTATTACCAATGCGGTGGGTATGGCCTTGGCAGAAAAGCTGCTGGCCAAGGAGTTCAACCGCCCTGGTCATGAAATTGTGGATCACAACACCTGGGTTTTCCTGGGTGATGGCTGCCTGATGGAAGGTATCTCGCATGAAGCCTGTGCCCTGGCCGGAACCTGGGGGCTGGGTAAGCTCACGGCATTCTGGGATGACAACGGCATTTCAATTGACGGACATGTTGAAGGCTGGTTCACCGACGATACCCCGGCTCGCTTTGAGGCGTATGGCTGGCATGTGATTCGAGGCGTGGATGGCCATGATGTCGATGCCGTCAATGCCGCAATCGAGGTGGCCAAGGCTGTCACGACCAAGCCGACCCTGATCTGCTGTAAAACTGTGATTGGCAAGGGTTCGCCGAACAAGGCCGGTACGCATGACAGTCACGGCGCCCCACTGGGCGCCGACGAAGTGGCAGCAACCCGTGCTGCGCTGGGCTGGCATCACGCCGCGTTCGAAATTCCGGGCGATGTTTATGCAGCCTGGAACAAGAAAGCCTTCGGTGCCACGCAGGAATTGGCCTGGAATCAGAAATTTTCCGGCTATGCTGCGGCCTTCCCGGAACTGGCTGCCGAATTCAAGCGCCGCATGAGTGGCGAGCTGCCAGTCGATTTTGCCGAAATCGCAGACAAGGCCATTGCCGAAACCATCGCCAAGGCGGAAACCGTGGCAACCCGCAAGGCCTCGCAGAACGCGATCAACCAGCTGGCACCGCATCTGCCGGAATTCCTGGGTGGCTCGGCGGATCTGACCGGTTCGAACCTGACCAACTGGAAGGGATGCGTGTCACTGACCAAGGACGGTGGCAACTATATCTCGTATGGTGTGCGCGAGTTCGGTATGGCGGCCATCATGAACGGTATCTGCCTGCATGGCGGTTTCCGTCCGTTCGGCGGTACCTTTCTGGTGTTCTCCGAGTATGCCCGCAATGCCTTGCGCATGGCGGCATTGATGAAGACCAACAATATTTTCGTGTTTACCCACGATTCCATTGGCCTGGGCGAAGATGGTCCGACCCATCAGCCGGTCGAACAGACCGCCACGCTGCGCTATATCCCGAACATGCACGTGTGGCGCCCGGCAGATACGGTCGAATCGATGGCGGCCTGGATTCATGCTGTCGAGCAGAAAACAACACCGTCATCGTTGGTGTTTACCCGCCAGAACCTGCCGTTCCAGTCGCGTAGCGACGAGCAGGTCAGCGCAATCCGCAAGGGGGGCTATGTGCTGCGTGACTGTGCCGGTGCGCCGCAGCTGGTGCTGATTGCAACCGGCTCGGAAGTTGATCTGGCTGTGAAGGCTGCCGAGCAGCTGACTGCGGATGGCGTAGCGGTACGTGTGGTCTCGATGCCATGTACCAATGTGTTTGATGCGCAGGATGCGGATTACAAGGCTGCCGTATTGCCGCGAGGCGTCAAGCGCCTGGCTATCGAAGCCGGCCATCCCGACTTCTGGTACAAGTATGTTGGCCTGGAAGGTGACGTGATCGGCATCAACCGCTTTGGTGAATCCGCGCCAGCCGGGCTGCTGTTCAAGCATTTTGGCTTCACGGTCGAGAATGTGGTGGCGCGTGCCAAGGCGCTGCTGGCCTGATTGTTCGTTTAAGCCCCGGTAAGCCGCCCTGCCATGGGCGGCTTTTTTGTTGCTGCTCAAACGGTGCGGGCGCGGGACTGGCCTGACCGCAGGGCTATGCTAAACTGCGCGTGAATATTTCCCTTGGGCAAATCCTGCCCATTTTCAACATTGAAAGGAAGAGACCATGGCGTTTCGCAAAATGACCGACATTGCGCTGGCAGGCAAAAAAGTCCTGATCCGTGCCGACCTCAATGTGCCTGTGGCCGATGGCAAGATCGGCGACGATACTCGCATCCGCGCCAGCATGCCGACCATTGAAGCTGCGCTGAAGGCGGGTGCTGCCGTAATCGTGATGTCCCACCTCGGCCGCCCGACCGAGGGTGAATTCAAGCCGGAAGACTCGCTGGCGCCTGTTGCTGCCCGCATGTCCGAATTGCTGGGCAAGGAAGTCAAAGTGATTGCCGACTGGGAAGGCTATCAGGCCAAGGTGGGCGAAGTGGTCGTACTCGAAAATGTGCGCGTCAACAAGGGCGAAAAGAAAAACAGCGATGAACTCGGCCAGAAATATGCCGCGCTGTGCGATGTATTCCTGAACGATGCTTTCGGCACCGCTCACCGCGCCGAAGCTTCTACCCATGCTGTGGCCAAGTTTGCCAAGGAAGCCGGTGCCGGCTTGCTGATGGCTGCCGAACTTGACGCGCTGGGCAAGGCTCTCAAGGCCCCGGCTAAGCCGTTGGTGGCGATCGTGGCTGGCTCCAAGGTCTCGACCAAGCTGACCATCCTTGAATCTCTCGCCGACAAGGTGGATCAATTGATCGTCGGTGGTGGTATCGCCAATACCTTCCTGCTGGCTGAAGGCAAGCAAGTTGGCAAGTCGCTGGCTGAAGCCGATCTGGTCGACAATGCCAAGTCCGTGATTGCCAAGATCCGCGCGCGTGGCGGTGATGTGCCGCTGCCGACCGATGTTGTGATCGGCAAGAAGTTCGATGCCAACGAACCGGCCGTGGCCAAGAAGATTGAAGAAGTTGCTGCTGACGACATGATCTTTGATATTGGTCCGGATTCAGCAGCCAAGCTCGCCGAAATTCTCAAGACTGCTGGCACCATCGTCTGGAACGGCCCAGTTGGCGTGTTCGAATTCGACCAGTTCGGCAAGGGCACCGAGGCGATTGCGCGTGCTATCGCTGCTTCGAGTGGTTTCTCGATTGCGGGCGGTGGCGACACACTGGCAGCGGTGGCCAAGTATGGCATTACCGAACAGGTCAGCTACATCTCGACCGGTGGCGGCGCCTTCCTCGAATTCCTCGAAGGAAAGGTGTTGCCGGCTGTCGAGATCCTCGAACAGCGCGCAGCCTGATCCTGGTTGCTGTGACGAAGTCAGTAACGCCCGGCCAAAACCGGGCGTTATTTTTTATGCAATTCTTGCTGCAGACGTGGTGCAAGTGGTCTAAAAATAACTTTGCTAAATCCTTTTTGTGAAGCAACGTTTCGCTGTATAGCCATTGTTTTTAAACTGTTTTTTTATTCTGGCATAGTCATATGGCGACTGGTATCATAGGGTTTTCCCTGTTGGGGAAAACCTGTATTGAGGCGGCTGCTTGGCCACTCATACAGTGGCGCCGATTCCAGAACAACAACCCATAACGGAGAGCCCTCATGCCGCTAGTTTCCCTTCGTCAGGTCCTTGATCATGCTGCAGAACACAATTATGGCGTGCCTGCTTTCAATGTGAACAATCTGGAACAGGTCCAAGCCATCCTGCAGGCTGCTGATGCCACGCGCAGCCCGGTCATTCTGCAAGCCTCGGCTGGCGCCAGAAAATATGCTGGCGAGCAATTCCTGAAATATTTGATCGAAGGCGCACTGGCCAGTTATCCGGATATCCCGGTGGTCATGCACCAGGATCATGGCGTGAGTCCGTCTGTGTGCGTATCGGCACTGCGTCTGGGCTTTTCCAGTGTGATGATGGACGGTTCTCTGCGAGATGATGGCAAGACACCTTCTGATTACGATTACAACGTCAATGTTACGCGCGAAGTGGTCAAGCTTGCACATGGCTGTGGTGTTTCGGTCGAAGGTGAATTGGGCTGTCTGGGTAGCCTGGAAACCGGTCATGGCGAGGCTGAAGATGGTATTGGCTCCAACCGTGCGCTGACGCGCGAAGAGTTGTTGACCGATCCGGTACAGGCCAAGGCGTTTGTGGAAGCTACTGGCGTTGACGCTCTGGCGATCGCGATCGGGACTAGCCACGGAGCCTACAAATTTACCAGCCCGCCCACGGGTGAAGTGCTGGCGATCGAGCGGGTGCGCGAGATCCACGAAGCAATTCCGAACACGCATCTGGTCATGCATGGCGCTTCCAGCGTGCCGCAGGAGTTGCAGGATATCATCCGTGAATTCGGTGGCCAGCTGAAGCCGACATGGGGTGTGCCGGTCGAGGAAATTCAGCGCGCTATCCGCTTTGGTGTGCGCAAGATCAATGTCGATACCGACTTGCGCTTGGCCATGACGGGCGCGATCCGCAAGGCAATGGCGGAAAAGCCGAGCGAGTTTGATCCGCGTACCTATTTGAAGCCGGCCATTGCCGCCATGCGCGCCGTATGTGAAGCGCGCTACCTGGCTTTTGGCACGGCCGGTCAGGCAGACAAGATCAAGCCGATTCCGCTTGAAAAAATGGTGACAAAATACAAGTAACTGGTAATATTCCGGCTACAGAATACATCTCTCCAAAAAAGGGGAGGGGGAGAAGAGGGCAGGCCGCAAGGCCTGCCCTTTGTTTTTCAGGTTTTGTGTTGAGAGGCTGATTTGAATAGCGCGAGCGCTGCTTCGCGCTGTGATGCATGATCCACGATCGGCAGTGGATAATCCCTTCCCAGCACGATACCGGCAGTTGCCAGCTCAAATGGCTTGGCCTGCCAGGGGGCGTGGATGGCTGAATCGGGCAGGGCGGCGAGTTCCGGGCAGTAACGGCGAATAAAGCGGCCATCCGTATCGAATTTTTCCGACTGGGTTACCGGATTGAAAATGCGAAACCAGGGCTGGGCATCGCACCCCACGGAGGCCGCCCACTGCCAGCCACCATTGTTGCTGGCCAGATCGAAGTCCATCAATTTTTCTGCGAAATACGCCTCACCCAGCCTCCAGTCGATCAACAGATCCTTGACCAGAAAACTGGCCGTGACCATGCGCAAGCGGTTGTGCATGTAACCGGTCTGATTGAGCTGACGCATGCCGGCGTCAACCAGTGGATATCCGGTTTCTCCCTCGCACCAGGCTGAGAACCAATCCGGGTTATTCGGGAAAGCCAGCTGGTCGAATTCCGCACGGAATGCATGCTTGACCAGATCGGGTCGGTGCCAGAGCAACTGCTGGTAGAACTCGCGCCAACAGAGTTCCTTGAGCCAGCATTCTGCCCCGTCGCCTCCCACATCCAGCGCAAGCCGGGCCAGTTCGCGCACGGAAAGCGTACCAAAGCGCAAGTGCGGGCTCAGGTACGACACGCCTTTTTTGCCAGGGAAATCGCGCAATTGGTGGTAGTGATCAATGCGCAGCCTGAAATCGTCCAGTAATTGCCTGGCGCCCTGCGTACCCGGAATGTAGCGTGAGCAGGTTTCCGGGCTGATGGCGTTAAAGCCCAGTGCATCAAGGCTGGGTAGTGCTTGTTCCGGCAGTTTGGCTAGGTGTGGCAGGTAAGGATTGGCCCAGTGTTCCGCTGTATCCTGCGGCGATAATCGCATACGCCAGGTGCGCCAGTAAGGCGTGAAGACGCTGAACGGATGACCATTGCGTGTCAGGACTTCATCGCGCTCGAACAGCACTTGATCCTTGAAATCCATCCAGGCGATGCCTTGTGCTTCCAGGCATTCGGCCACACAAGTGTCGCGCAGGCATGCGTCCGGTTCGTAATCGCGATTGGCATAGACTGCCTGTGCGCCTAACCGGTTTGCCAGCGCCGGAATTGCCTGGCGCGGGTCGCCAATGGCAATTACCAGGTCGCTGTCATACTCCCGCAGGGTTTGCTTGAGCTCGGTCAGGCAGGCATGGATAAATGCCACACGGCGGTCATCGCGCGGCAATGGGTCGAGAATTGTCCGGTCAAATACAAAAACCGGTACGACCTGTTCATGTTGAGAGAGTGCTGCGACCAGTGCGGCACTGTCATGCAGGCGCAAATCACGGCGCAGCCAAACGAGAGCGGTTGTCATTACGTCATCATACTGCGTAGTGCGGCAAAGCTGGTAATTGGCTTTTCCTGTGCGATAATCAGGCCATGGAAATGAATCTCTCACGCCAATTTCTGATTGCGATGCCCGGCTTGTCCGACCCGATATTTGCGCGCTCGCTGGCATTTATTTGCGAGCATGGCGAGCAAGGCGCCATGGGCATTATTGTCAATCGTCCTTTGGGGATGACGCTCTCCACCCTCTTCGGGCAGATCGATATCGAATTGCACCGTCCTGATGTGGCCGATCTCGGCGTGTGTTTTGGTGGCCCGGTGCAGACTGATCGCGGTTTCGTGTTGCATGAGCCATTGGGTGCTTGGCAATCGACACTGGCCATTTCCGAAACGCTGGGTTTGACCACTTCGAAAGACGTATTGCTCGCAGTCGGTGCCGGCGAGGGGCCGCAGCGACTCTTCGTATCGCTCGGGTATGCCGGCTGGGAGGCCGGTCAGCTGGAGAAAGAAATTGCCCAGAATGCCTGGCTGACGGTGGCTGCTGATCCCAAAGTCATCTTCGATCTTCCCCCGGATGAACGCTACAACGCTGCACTTGGTTTGCTCGGTATTGATATGGCCATGCTGTCCGAAGAAGCCGGACACGCATGACGACGCTGCTGGCTTTTGATTTTGGCGAAGTGCGCATTGGCGTCGCTGTTGGCACCACCGAGCTTGCCATCCCGCATCCGGTGGAGACCATTGCGTTCGAGGATAACGAGCGGCGATTTGCCCGTATCGGTGAACTGATTGCTCAGTGGCAAGCACAGCGTCTGGTCGTTGGGTTGCCCATGTATCTGGATGGCAACGAGCATGAGCTTTCACGTCTGGCGCGCAAGTTTGCCAACCGCCTCCAGGGCCGGTTTGGTTTGCCGGTGGATCTGGTTGATGAACGCCTCAGTTCTGCCGCAGCAACGCAGGCCCTCAATGAGACGGGCGTGCGGGGGCGCAAGCAAAAGCCGGCGTTGGACCAGGTGGCAGCGATGCAGATTCTGCAAAGCTGGTTTGATTCGGGTGGCACCGGTAAAATCTGAGCCCATTGCGCATCGCGAGGGCTTATTCAATGCAATTCCACGGTTCCCACATCCTGTCGGTCGAGCAGTTCGGCCTTTCTGATCTTTCCCTGCTGTTCCAGACCGCAGCCAAGCTTGAGCCGGTTGCGCGGGGTGAACTCGCATGCGATGTGCTTGATGGCGCCTTGCTCGGCAACCTGTTTTTCGAACCCAGTACGCGTACGCGCATGAGTTTCGATGCTGCATTCTGCCGCCTGGGTGGCCGCGTGTGCGATACCACCGGTTTCCAGTTTTCCTCGATGGCCAAGGGGGAATCGAACCATGATGCCAGCCGCGTGATCAGCGGTTATGTCGATATCATGGTGGTGCGCCACCCGCAGATGGGTAGCGTGAAGGAGTTCGCTGATGCCTCGCTCGTGCCTGTGCTCAATGCGGGTGATGGCCCGGGCGAACATCCGAGCCAGGCGCTGCTTGATCTCTACACCATGCTCAAGGAACTCAAGCGTGATCTGAATACAATCAATGGTCTGCGTGTGGCCATGGTCGGTGATTTGCGTTTTGGCCGCACGGTGCACTCGCTGGCCAAATTGCTGTCCCTGTTCAAGGATATCCACTTCACTTTCGTTTCCCCGGCGGAACTGAAGATGCCGGCTTATGTAGTCGATTTCCTGCGTACACGCGGTCATACCGTCAAGGAAACCACGGACATGATCGCAGGCGTAGCCAATTCGGACGTGATCTATGCCACGCGTATCCAGGAAGAGCGTTTTGAAAGTATCGACGAAGCTCAGCGTTTCAAGGGTAGCTATGCGATCAACCGCGCATTCTTCGATCGCTATTGCGACCCGAAGGCGATCTTGATGCATCCGTTGCCGCGTGATAACCGCTCGGAAAGCTGCGAGCTCAACAATGATCTGAATACGCATCCGCAGCTGGCAATTTTCCGCCAGACCGACAACGGTATTGCCGTACGCATGGCGATGTTTGCCTTGGTCATGGGGGTGGAGAAGGATATTGAAGCAACTTTCCGGCCGGTGCGATTCCAGAAAAAGTTGATCGGTGCCTGAATTAAGACTGGTCAAAGCGAAAAAGCTTGTGTAGAATTTGCAGCCTTGTTTGGGGGTATAGCTCAGCTGGGAGAGCGCTTGCATGGCATGCAAGAGGTCAGCGGTTCGATCCCGCTTACCTCCACCAAATAAAAGAAAGCCGCGTTGCATAACGCGGCTTTCGTCTTTTCGGCTGTCTGGAATCGGGTAGTCCGGACACTCAGAACTTGTTCACGATTTTGCTGCGAAGCCGTGATCAGGGCTCATGTGCTGCTCAAAACACCCCAAGAGTGCTTCCTGCGGGGTATCTTCATGTACTGCCTGTACATTCCGGCTTTTGCGCTGCGCTTCACTCCGCTGACGGCTTCTCGCAACAGATCGTGAGCAGGTGCTCAGCAAAATACTTCGATATTGTCGATCAAACGCGTCGCGCCGATGCGTGCCGCAATCAGGATCACCAGGCGGTGGTCAGTATGCGTGGCCGGCTTGAGAGTATCTGCATTGCGCGTTTCCACGTAATCCACTTGCCAGCCACGCGCGGTCAGGTCGTCAATGGCCTGTTGTGCCAAGGCGGCATGATCGCGTTCGCCAGCCAGAATGGCGGCTTTCATGCGGCTCAGGTGATGATAGAGTCGCGGGGCCTCGGCGCGCTGTTCCGGGGTAAGGTAGCCATTGCGTGAAGACAGTGCCAGCCCGTCCTCGGCGCGTCCGGTATCAACCGCAACGATTTGCAGTGGCATGTTCAGGTCATCGACCATGCTCTTGATGATGAAAAGCTGCTGGTAATCCTTCTTGCCAAAGCAGGCGACTTCCGCGCCGACGATATTGAACAGCTTGGTGACGACCGTGGCAACGCCCCGGAAGTGTCCGGGGCGGAAGGCGCCGCACAGCTCGTCCTGGATCGCAGGCGGTTCGATCTTGTATTGCTGTACCACACGCGGGTAGAGCTCTTTCTCGTCCGGGGCGAACACAATGGCGGCCCCTTCCTTCTCGAGCAAGGCGGCATCGGCGGCCAAGGTGCGTGGATAGCGGTCAAAGTCCTCGCCCTGGCCGAACTGCAGTCGGTTGACGAAGATGCTGACCACCACGTGATCCGCGTGTTTGCGTGCTTCTCGCACCAGTGCCATATGGCCGGCGTGAAGATTGCCCATGGTGGGCACGAAAGCCACCGTGCCGACGGTCTTGCGCCAGGCGCGCAGTGCTTCGATGGTGTGGATGATTTGCATGACAGGGGTGGAAGAGTTGATGAATCGGGTAAACGGGGCAGGAAGGCGCCTGCCCCGCACAAATTAATAGGCGTGTTCCGCAGTCGGGAAGGCGCCGCATTTCACTTCAGACACATATTTTTCGATGGCACCCTGGATGCTCGGACTGCCTTCCATGAAGTTCTTCAGGAAACGCTTCTTGCCTGGAATCAGGCCAAGCATGTCGTGCAGCACCAGCACTTGGCCATCCACATCCGGGCCGGCGCCGATGCCGATCGTCGGTACCTGCACCGATTCGGTCACCAGTTTTGCAACAGCGGCAGGCACCAGCTCCATCAGGATGAGTGCTGCGCCGGCCTGCTCCAGTACCTGGGCTTCGCGCACCAGGCGGCGGGCATCTTCTTCGGTTTTGCCCTGGATCTTGTAGCCACCATAGACGTTGACTGATTGTGGTTGCAGTCCGATGTGCGAGCAAACCGGAATACCGCGCTGGCTCAGGAAACGCACGGTTTCCACCATTTCTTCGCCCCCTTCGAGCTTGACCATCTCGGCGCCGGCAGCCATCAGGCGTGCGGCATTTTCGAAGGTTTTTTCCGGGTTGACCTGCGAGGTGCCAAACGGCATGTCTGCCAATACCAGTGCGCCACCGGCACCGCGTGCCACGATGCGCGTATGGTAGAGCATTTCGTCCAGCGAGACGGGCAGGGTCGAGCTGTGTCCCTGAATGACATTGCCCAGTGAATCGCCGATCAGCAGGATATCAACGCCGGCTGCCGCCTCGACGGCGGCAAAGGTGGCGTCATAACAGGTCAGCATCGCAATCTTGCGGCCTTCCTGTTTCATTTTGTGCAGGGTGGAAAGTGTGATTTTCATGGTCGGGTATCCATGCGATGAAGTGGGGGCGCTTGTGGCGCGATAGGGGGTATCTGTCATTTAAAGTGGCATGCGCTTGAGTGATTGGTCGGCGATTCCCGGCAGCATGGCCAGCGCAGGGCCATGACCGGGGATGACGACGTCCGGTGCAATTTCCGTCAGCGGGACCAGTACGAAAGCGCGCTCGTGCATGCGTGGATGCGGTACAACGAGTTCGTGTTCGTGGATGATCTGGTCGCCGTAGAGAATCAGGTCCAGATCGATTGTGCGTGGGCCATTCACCATGGTGCGCTCGCGGCCTAGTGCGCTTTCAATGGCCAGCATCGACTCCAGCAGCTCTCGGGCCGAGAGGCTGGTATGTATTTCTACCACGGCATTGATGAAATCCGGCTGATCGGCATAGCCGACGGGCGCAGTGCAATAAAAGCTGGATGTCTTGACTAGCCGGGTGTGCGGCAGCAGGCAGAGCAGGGCAATGGCACGCCGTACCTGTTTGACCGGTTGGGCGATATTGGCGCCCAGTGCAATGAAAACCTGGACCGCCAATTTCACTCTCCGGAAGTGGCCTGCTTGCTGGCCTTGGGTTTGCGTCGACGTTTGCGTTTGGCGGCTGGTTCGGCATCGGTCTTGCTGGCAGCGCGGGCAATCAGGGCTGAGCGGCCTTGTTCATCCGCGTACTGGAAATCCTGCCACCATTGCGCCAGCTCCTTGTCGACCAGGCCGCACTCTGCACGCAGTAGCAGGAAATCGTAGGCAGCGCGGAAACGGTGCTGCTCCAGCAGGCGATGCGGGCGATTACCGGCACGTTGTTCGAAACGCGGTTGCAGCAACCAGATTTCCTTCATGGCGGCACCGTAGCGGTTTGGAACTGCCAGGCGCTTCTCGACGATTTCTTCAACCCCATTCATGGCGTCGACCAGTGCTGGTACTGTGTACTGGCCGGCAGCCTGGCGTGCTTGCCAGTCGGCTTCGACCTCATGCCACAGCAGGGCAGCAAACAGAAAACCGGCAGAAACCGGCTTGTCCTCGGCCAGCCTTGCATCGGTATTGTCGAGTGCCAGCTTAAGGAACTGGCGTGCCTGCGGTCGGGCCAGCACGATATCCAGCACCGGAAACAGCTCACGATGCAGCCCATCGGCATGCAAGGCCATCAGACAATCCCAGGCGCGGCCGGACAGCAGCAGCTTCATCATTTCATCGAACAGGCGGGCCGACGGGATGTTGGCCAGCAGCTTCGACAGGCTGGCAATCGGCTTGCGCGTGGCCGGTGCGATTTCCAGGCCCAGTTTTGCCGCCAGTCGTACCGCGCGCAGCATGCGTACCGGATCCTCGCGATAACGCAATTCCGGATCGCCAATCATGGTCAGGCGCTTGGCTTCGATATCCTCGACGCCGTGATGGAAGTCGATGATTTCTTCACTGTTCGGATCGTAATACAGCGCATTGATAGTGAAGTCGCGGCGCAGCGCGTCTTCTTCCAGCGTGCCGTAGACGTTGTCGCGGATGATGCGGCCGGTTTCGTCGGTCGGTGCGTCGGATGAACCACGGAAGGTGGTGACTTCAATGATCTCTTCGCCGTGCCTGTCATAAAACGGCACATGCACGATACGAAAACGCCGGCCAATGATGCGCGAGCGATTGAATACGTGGCGTACCTGCTCCGGTGTAGCGCTGGTGGCTACGTCGAAATCCTTCGGGGATTTCCCCAGCAACAAGTCGCGCACGGCACCGCCGACAACATAAGCTTCGTAGCCCGCATCCTGCAGGCGGTCGCACACGCGCAGTGCCGCCGTGTGGATATGGTCGCGACGCACACCATAATGTTTGGCATGCAGGATTTTCTTGCCGGGGCGGCGCAAAACTTTGCCGATCAATTTTCGAATCATCTTTGGCGGTTGGGAATGGAACCGGATTGCTGGAAAGCGTGGATTATACCCCTGTGCTGCGGCAAGTCATGACGCTTGTGAAACTTACTGGGAAGCCTGCTGACAAAGCTCACTTATAATCGCAATCTTTGATGTACCTATTCCCCGGAAAAGTCTGTGTCTACCATGAAATTTCGTCCCGCCCTGTTTGCCTCGCTTCTTCTTCCGTCCATTGCCTTGGCCCAGGTTCCGCCTGCACCGGAATTGGCTGCCAAATCCTGGTATCTGCTGGATCAGCAAAGTGGTGCCGTGCTCAACGTACGCGAGCCCGATATGCGCATCGAACCGGCCTCATTGACCAAGTTGATGACCGCCTACCTGACGTTCAAGGCGCTCAAGGAGGGCCGGATCAAGCTCGATCAGCAGTTTACCGTATCGATGGTAGGTTATAAGGTGGGTGGCTCGACCATGTTTCTGGAGCCGGATCGTCCCGCCAGCGTGGACGATCTGATCAAGGGCATGATTGTTGTCTCAGGTAATGATGCCTGTGTGACGTTGGCCGAGGCGATTGCCGGCAGTGAGGAAGTGTTTGCGCAGATGATGACGGCGGAAGCCAAACGTCTGGGCATGAACGGCAGCAACTTCAAGAACAGTTCCGGCATGCCGGATCCTGATCACTACACCACGGCAGCAGACCTGGCACGGTTGTCGGCCGCGATCATTCGTGATTTTCCGCAGTTCTACCCGATTTATTCGATGAAGTCGTTTACTTATCACAATGGCCGCAAAGCGCATACCCAGCCCAACCGCAACCTGTTGCTTTACCGCGATGCCTTTGTCGATGGTCTGAAAACCGGTCATACCAACAGCGCCGGCTACAACCTGATTGCCTCGACCAAACGCGATGGCCGCCGCCTGATCTCGGTCGTTGTGGGTACGACCGGCGAGGAGGTGCGGGCCAAGGAATCCGCCAAGATTCTGAACTGGGGCGTGCAGTTCTTCGAGACGCCGAAGCTGGCTGCGGCACGGCAGCCGCTGGCTACGCCGAAAGTCTGGAAAGGCGCCGTGGATCAGGTTCAGGTTGGGGTGTCGAGTGACGGATATGTCACCGTTGAGCGCGGAGATGCCAAGGGCATCAAGCGTGAACTGGTGTTGAACGAGCCGGTGATTGCACCGCTCAAGCAGGGGCAGGTGTTGGGCAAGGTGAAATACAGCCTGAACGGCAAGCCGCTGGCCGAGTATCCGGTGGTGGCCCTGCAGAACGTCGAGCAATCCGGTTTCATTGCCCGTACGATTGATACTGTCAAACTCTGGATGAAGTAACTGGCTGGACAAGGATTGGAGAGGGCAACAGGATGAGAATCGGGCAAGGTTGGGATGTGCACCGGCTGGTGGAAGGGCGCAAGCTGATTCTGGGCGGGGTGGAAATCGCGTTTGAAAAAGGGGCGCTCGGTCATTCCGATGCCGATGCGCTTTTGCATGCGATTACCGATGCCGTGCTGGGTGCGGCAGGTCTGGGCGATATCGGGCGGCATTTCCCGGATACTGCGGCGGAATTCGCCGGTGCCGACAGCCGCGTGTTGCTGCGCGAGGCGATGCGCCGTGTGCAGCAGGCTGGCTGGCGAGTGGGCAATGTGGATGCCAGCATCCTGATCCAGCGTCCGAAAATGGCACCGCATATTGCGGCGATGGTGGCCAATATCGCGGCCGATCTCGGTATCGAGCCGGCCTGCGTCAACGTCAAGGCCAAGACCTATGAAAAACTCGGTCCGGTGGGTGAATCCGAAGCGGTTGAGGCGCAGGCTGTCTGCCTGCTGCTGCCGCGGGAGGCCACATGCTGAGCGCGCCGAACCGTGTGGATTTCTGGCAGGCGCTCGATGCCCTGCTGCCGCAATCCGATCTGGTGATTGATCGCCCGCGCGGTTTTCGCCACCCGCGCTTCACCGATTTCGTCTATCCGCTTGATTACGGCTATCTGGATGGCACACTCTCGGCCGATGGCGAAGGGCTCGATGTCTGGCTGGGCGTGGCAGCGGAAGACAAACCGCTGGAAGAGTGCCGGGTCTGTGGCGTGATCGCCAGTGTGGATCTCGACAAGCGCGATGCCGAACTCAAGCTGCTGCTGGATTGCACGCTGGACGAAATGCGCGCCATCGAACAGATCTATAACCGGATCGAGTGCATACGCGGCTTGTTGATCGTGCGCGATTAGTCTCAAGGTTGGCCCGCGCGATTCTTCACGTAAAAAGCACGAGACCGCAGGTCCGGTTTTAACCCGGCACCCTGTCATCAACGTGTCGGAATGAATTTCGACCTGCGGCATCTTTATCCGATTGGGAGTTGTCATGCGCTTCCTGCTGTCGCTGCTGCTAATGTGCTGTTGTGCGCAGGTGCTGGCGGATCATACCGATGTGGTTCCCTTGCGCCACAAGATTGCCGAAGACCTGCTGCCATCGTTGCGCCAGACTTTCCCCGAAGCCGGTATCCAGTCCTTCAATGGCCAGCTGATCGTGCGTGCGCCGGACGAGGCAACTTTCCGGCGCATTATCGATCTGGTGCGCCAGCTCGATACCGCCACGCGCCGCTTGCGCATTACCGTGGAGCAGCGCGAAAGTCGTGATGCAGACAATGTCCGGATCGACGCGCAAGGGCGGGTGGTGATCTCGGAGCAGGGCGCGGACGGGGAGGCGGTGATTGCGGGCGATGCTCGGCAAAGCCGCGATACGGCTGTTTCGCGCCAGACGCTCAGCACCCTCGATGGTTCATCTGCCACCATTCTGCTTGGCAGCCAGCGTTTTGTTCCCATGCTCTCGTTTGCCCACCGTCCCGGTTACCGGATTGTCACAGTGGGTGGTGCCTGGCAATCCGCCGGCACCGGATTCCAGATCGAACCGCGCCTGATCGGCGATCAGGTGCAGTTGCGCCTGTCACCGCAATCCAGCCAGTTCCAGCGCGATGGTTCAGTCAGCGTGAAAGGCATTTACAGCGAAGTCCAGGGCAGGCTGGGCGAGTGGCTGCCGGTGGGTGAGAGCAGCCAGGAAACCGGCGCCGGCCAGCGCGGCGTATTTTCCTATTCCGAAAACCGTGAGCTGAAGCGCTATACGGTGTGGGTGCGCGTGGAGGCCGCCGAGTAAGTTGGCAGCCTGTTACATCAGCACGACACTTGGCAGATTCAGCACACTGATTTCCCGCATCGTTTCCACGAAATCCGCCACGAAAGCAGCGTCCTCGCGCCCCTTGGGTACGGCGGCGTGCAACTCGGCCACCAGTCCGTCTGCGGTGATGGGCCGCGCCGTGACATAACCCTTCTCCAGATAATGCTGCACGCTCCAGCGGGGCAGCGCCGCGATACCGCGTCGGCTGGCCACGAGCTGCAGGATGGCAATGGTCAGCTCGCTGGTGCGTCGCTGCGGCTTGATCCCGGCGGGGCCGAGCACTTTCTTCATCAGATCGAGCATTTCATCCGGCACGGGGTAGGTGATCAGTGTTTCCCCGGCGAAATCGTCGGCATCCAGAAACGGTTTGGCGGCCAGCGGATGATCATTGGCCAGCAGCGCCACCATGTCGAAGCGAAACAGCGGCAGGCAGGTGATGTCCGCACTGTCCTCGGCCTCCGAGACAATCGCCAGATCGGCACGGTTGTCGTACAGCAGGCCGACCGGGTCGGCGTGGAAGCCGGAAACGATATCGAGCTCGACTTCCGGCCAGTGGCTGCGGAAGGTATCCATGGCAGGCATCAGCCAGTCGAAACAGGTGTGGCATTCCACGGCGATGCGCAACTGGCCGGCTTCACCTTCGCGTAGCTTGGCGATGGCGCGCTCGGTGGCGGCTACCTGCGGCAGGATCGCATCGGCGAGTTGCGCCAGCCGCTCGCCTGCCGGCGTCAGCTTGAGCGGCGTGCTCTTGCGCATGACCAGTGGCAGGCCGAAGTGTTCTTCCAGCAGGCGCAGTTGATGCGAAAGTGCTGATTGCGTCAGATACAGGCGCTCGGCCGCGCGCGTGAGGTTGCTGGTATCGCGGATCGCAGCGAGCGTTTTCAGGTGGCGCAGTTCAAGGATGGATTGCTGCATTGAATTTATTTCATGGTTTTTCTGAAAAATATGAGTTTGAATCATATTTGTGCGGCAGGCATGATGCAAGCGTCATTCATGAAAAGGATAAGAAATCATGACGATTGCTCATGTACTGGGATTCCCGCGCATCGGCCGCAAGCGAGAACTGAAATTCGCGCTGGAAAGTTTCTGGCGCGGAGAAATTGATGAGGCCGAACTGAACGTCGTCGGGCAGACACTGCGCCGCGAAGCCTGGGGCTGGCAGAACCAGAGCGGGCTGGATTTCGTGACCGTCGGCGATTTCGCCTGGTACGACCAGATGCTCAATGCCGCAGCATTGTTCGGTTGCCTGCCCGCGCGTTTCGATTTTGTAGCGCAGACGCTGACCTTGACTCAGTATTTCGAGCTGGCACGGGGCAATCCTGCGCAGCCGGCGCTGGAAATGACCAAATGGTTCGATACAAACTATCACTATCTGGTGCCGGAACTAGATGCGCAGACCCGCTTCGATGGCGGCGTGGAATGGCTGTTCGATGACGTGGCCGATGCGCGTGCGATCGGTTATCGGGTCAAGGTTGTCCTGCCTGGGCCGCTGACCTTTCTCTGGCTGGCCAAGAGCAAACAGGCCGGTTTCGACAAGCTGGGGCTGGTCGCCCGACTCTTGCCGGCCTATGTGCGCATTCTGCAGAGACTGGCGGCACAGGGCGTGGAATTGGTACAGCTCGATGAACCGATTCTGGGACTAGACTTACCAGCCGAATGGCTGGCAGCCTTCGCGCCGGTCTACCGCGAGCTGGCCAAATCCGCGCCGGCCATCCTGCTGGCGACTTATTTCGAATCGGTGAGCGAGCATGTCGCCCTGCTGCGCGATTTGCCGGTGGCCGGGGTACATCTCGATCTGAAGCGTGCACCGGAACAGCTGGCGGCCTTCCTGCCTGATTGGCCGCAGGGCAAGGTACTCTCGCTGGGCGTGATCGATGGCCGCAATATCTGGGCCGCAGATCTGGATGCCGCGCTGGCCATGCTGGAGCAGGCCAGGACCAGGCTTGGCGATTGCCTGTGGATCGGCAGCAGTTGTTCGCTGCAGCATGTGCCGGTTGATCTGGCGCAGGAGCGTGATCTGGATGGGGATCTGCTGCGCTGGCTGGCGTTTGCCCGGCAGAAGCTGGCCGAGATCGGCACCCTGAAGCGCGGGCTGGCGCAGGGGCGGGAGGCTATCCAGGGTGCACTGCTTGCCAGCCAGCGTGCCGTGCAAACTCGCCGCGATTCGCCGCGCATCCATAACCCGGCGGTGGCGCAACGTCTGGCCGGATTGCAGCCGGGCGATGCTGAGCGCGGCAGCGCTTTCCCCGAGCGCCAGGCATTGCAGCGCGATCGTTTCCAGTTGCCGCCCCTGCCGACCACCACGATCGGCTCCTTCCCGCAAACGCCGGAAATCCGCGCGGCGCGGGCCGGCTTCAGGCGCGGCACGCTCGATGCCGCCGGCTATCGGACAGCGATGCAGGCTGAAATCCGCCTGGCCGTAGAAAAGCAGGAACAGCTCGGTCTGGATGTGCTGGTACATGGCGAAGCCGAACGCAACGACATGGTGGAATATTTCGGCGAACAGTTGGCCGGTTTCGCCTTTACCCTGTTCGGCTGGGTGCAGAGTTATGGCAGCCGCTGCGTGAAGCCGCCGGTTCTCTATGGTGATGTGTCCCGCCCGCAGGCGATGACGGTCGACTGGACGCGCTACGCCCAAAGCCTGACCGACAGGCCGATGAAGGGCATGCTCACCGGGCCAGTCACGATCCTGCAATGGTCGTTCGTGCGCGATGACCAGTCACGCGCGCAGACCTGCAGGCAGATTGCCCTGGCGATCCGCGATGAAGTGGCCGATCTGGAGGCTGCCGGCATCGGTATCATCCAGATCGACGAACCCGCTTTCCGCGAAGGCTTGCCGCTGAAACGGCGCGACTGGGATGCCTATCTGGCCTGGGCGGTGGAAGCGTTCAGGCTGAGTGCTTCCGGTGTGCGCGACGATACGCAGATTCACACCCACATGTGCTATTCCGAGTTCAACGACATCCTGGCGCAGATCGCAGCGTTGGATGCCGATGTCATCACGATCGAAACATCACGTTCGGACATGGAACTGCTGGAGGGTTTTGGTCGCTTTGCCTATCCGAACGAGATCGGACCAGGCGTGTACGATATCCACAGTCCGCGCATTCCGCCGGTGGCGGAGATGCTGCGGCTGATCGAAAAGGCGGCCGAGGTGATTCCGGTGCAGCGGCTGTGGATCAACCCGGATTGCGGCCTGAAAACCCGAGGCTGGCCGGAGGCCGAAGCGGCATTGGCCAACATGCTGGCGGCAACGCGTCTGGCGCGGGCTCAATTGACGGGCGCGTAATCCGAGCCATCGAGCGCGCACAGGCGCCAGCCGTGCGCATCGAAGCGCAGGTATCCGCCATGGCCGTTGTGCCAGTCGGGCAGGACATGGCGGATGCCGTTTGCATGCTGATGCTGCGCCGGCCGGTGCGTATGACCGTGGATCAGGCGCACGCTGCCGGATTGCTGCATCGCCTGTTCGATGGCCTGCGGGCTGACATCGATCCAGTCCTGCGGTTTGCGCCGGGTCTGCTTTTGCGAGCGTTCGCGCAGGCGGCGCGCCTGCCATTGGCGCACGAAGCGCGGCAGGTGGTACCACAGCCATTGCACGGCAGGGCTGCGCACGATGCGGCGATAGCGCTGGTAGGCAATATCGTGCGTGCAAAAGATATCGCCATGCGACAGCAGTACCGTGTCATCGCCAAGGCGAACGGTTAGCGGATCGTCAAGAAGGGTAAGGCTGCAGGTGCTGGCAAAGCGCTGCCCGCACAGGAAGTCACGGTTTCCCGCCATGAAAAATACAGCAACACCCCGTGCGGCCAGTGCGGCGATATTGCGGCAGTGCGCGGCATAGAAGGGATCGGCAAGCTGGTCATCGCCGACCCAGAATTCAAACAGATCACCCAGAATATAAAGCGCGCGTGCCTGCCGGGCAGGGCCTGCCAGGAAATCAGCGAACGCACTGGCTGTGGCCGGATCGGCTGCGCAAAGGTGCAGGTCGGAAATGAAAAGCGTGGGCTTCAAGCGAAAAAGAGCGGCCTTGCGGCCGCTCATCAGCAAGGTTTAGATGACTTGGGCTTTCGTGATCAACACGTCTTCTACCGGAACATCGCGATGGAAGCCGCGAGTACCGGTTTTTACGCCCTTGATCTTGTCGACGACTTCCTTGCCTTCGATGACCTTGCCAAATACGGCATAGCCCCAGCCTTGCGAGGTTTTGCCCTGGAAATCGAGGAAATCGTTGTCGGATACATTGATGAAAAACTGCGAGCTGGCCGAATGCGGATCGGGGGTGCGTGCCATGGCAATCGAATAGGCCACGTTCTTCAGGCCGTTGTCAGCTTCGTTCTGGATGTTGTCGCGCGTCTTTTTCTGGGTCATGCCGGGAACAAAGCCGCCACCCTGGATCATGAAATTATCGATGACACGATGGAAAACGGTGCCATCGAAATGGCCGTCGTTCACATACTGGACAAAGTTGGCCACGGTCAGCGGTGCCTTGACTTCATCAAGTTCCAATACGATATCGCCGAACGAAGTGGTGAGTTTTACTTTGGTCATGATGCTTCCTCTGGTTATGGTTTATTTGCGAGTTCACGGGCAGACTCGATAACTATCGGCGAGAGCGGAACATCGCGATGCTGCAAGCGCTCGCCGGTCTTGACCGACTTGATCTTGTCCACGACTTCCTGCCCCGAAACCACTTTCCCGAAAACGCAATAGCCGTAGGACTGCGCGTTGGGTGCACGATAGTCGAGAAATTCATTGTTCTTAACATTGATATAAAACTGCGCGGTCGCGGAATGCGGGTCGGCAGTTCGTGCCATCGCTACCGAGTAAGTAACATTTTTCAGGCCGTTGCTCGCCTCGTTTTTGATCGGAGCGCGTGTGGGCTTTTGTTGCATGTCGGTCGTGAAGCCGCCACCCTGGATCATGAAGTTATCAATGACGCGGTGGAATACGGTGCCGTTGTAGTGCCCTTCACGAACATATTGCAGAAAATTGGCCACGGTTTGTGGGGCCTTGTCGGTGTTGAGTTCCAGCACGATGCGCCCATGCGAAGTCAGCAGTTCAATTTGCGGTAATGCGGCATGAGATGGCAGAGACAAGACCAGCAGGCTTAGCAGGAAAAGAGTGATTCGTTTCATGTGATGATCGCAAGAAATATCGCGTGCAAATAATAGCATGCTGCAACTGCTGCCCGTTAGAATCAGATATCCCGAGGAGAATCATATGTTTTCATTGCCCAGACTGGATGATTTGATTGCCGGTTTTGATCTGGCCTTGCGCACGCTTGCGGCACCGCAGGTCAGCGATCGGCCCCACCCGGATGTGCGTATCCCGGAGGCGGAATTAAATGAAGCAGAGAAGCAGCATGCCCTGGGCCTGATGCGCGTAAATCATTGCGGGGAGGTCTGTGCCCAGGCGCTTTATCAGGGGCAGGCCTTGACCGCGCGCGATCAGCAGGCTCGTGAAGCCCTGCGCCAGGCCGCACATGAAGAAATTGAACATCTTGCCTGGACCGAGCGTCGTATCCGCGAATTGGGCGGTGGAAAAAGCCTGCTGAATCCGTTGTGGTACGCCGGCAGCCTCGGAATGGGCGTTGTGGCGGGCTTGTTGGGAGATAAATGGAATCTTGGTTTTTTGGCCGAGACCGAACATCAGGTCGCTCGTCACCTGCAATCGCATCTTGATCTGCTTCCGCAGCAGGACGAACGCAGCCGTGCCATAGTTAAACAGATGTATGCAGATGAGCTTTCGCACGCCAACAAGGCAATTGAATTGGGTGCAGCCGCTTTACCGGCTCCCGTGTGTGCGCTGATGGGGTTGACATCCAAAATAATGACTAAAGTGAGCTACAATATTTGAGGAATATCAAGATTGCACAAGGTTTGATTTCTTCTTTAATTTGTAAGAAATAAGGAAAGAATCCATACTTTTTGCTGAAAAAAAGGTAATTTTTATTTTTTGTTGTGTGAATAGTACACATATTGCTTTGCAATAAGGTCTGCGGTTTGATGGCAATCAATTTTGCGCTGTAAGGCGAATGCTAGCCTTCGTCTTAATTCGGGTTTTTCCTCAATTGCATTTCCGTCATTCAATTTCCTTCAAGGAGTACCGGGATGAAAAATCGTTGGCTAATTGCTGCTTCGGCAGTGGGTATCCACGCTTCACTGGGTTCAGTGTACGCGTGGAGTGTGTTCAAGAATCCGTTCATCCAGCAATTTGGCTGGACGCAGTTGCAAGCTGGCCTGCCCTTTGGTCTGGCCATTTTTCTTCTGGGTATGTCTGCCGCAGTGATGGGGCATGTGGTTGAGCATCGTGGCCCGCGTTATTCCGGCACGCTGTCGACCATTTTCTGGGTGATTGGTCTTTTGGGTGCCGGTTTTGTGACATCCGACATGATCACAAATAATGATACGCGTCTGTGGCTGTTGTACTTCTTCTGCGTGATTGCTGGCGTTGGTCTGGGTACGGGTTATGTCACCCCGGTTTCCACGCTGATGAAATGGTTCCCGGATCGTCGCGGTCTGGCTACCGGCCTGGCGATCATGGGCTTTGGCTTTGGTGCTTTCTTTGGTGCCCCGGTGATGGCCAAGCTGATCCAGTCGATCGGCATTTCTGGCACCTTCTATACCCTGGGTGCTGTCTATCTGGTGGTGATGCTGGCTTCCGCCCAGTATCTTGAGCCGCCACCCGCAGGTTGGAAGCCAGCTGGCATGGAAGAAGCGCTTGCTTCCGGCAAGAAGAAGCCGGCCATGGATCTGATGCCTATGAATGCTAACGAGGCAGTCAAGACCAAGCCGTTCTATGGTCTGTGGATCATGATGTTCATCAATATCACCTGTGGTATTGCTGTGATCTCGGTGGCTTCCCCGATGGCTCAGGAGGTGACCGGTATGGAGGCGCTGGCCGCCGGTGCCGTGGTGGGCATGATTGGCCTCTTCAATGGTGCGGGACGTCTGGCTTGGGCTTCCTTCTCTGATGTGATTGGCCGCCCGAATACCTACATCGCCTTCTTCGTTGTGCAGGTTGTTGCCTTCTGGCTGCTGCCTTCGCTCACGGCTGTGCTGATGTTCCAGGTTGTGCTGTATCTGATCATGACTTGCTATGGTGGTGGTTTCTCGACTTTGCCTGCATACATTGGCGATATTTTTGGAACCAAGCAGGTGAGCGCGATTCATGGCTATGTGCTGACTGCGTGGGCGATGGCAGGTCTGGTGGGCTCTTCCCTGGCTTCTTTCCTGCGTCAGGCTTCAGGTAGCTACGCTGCCATGACCAAAGTGTTTGCCGTGATTTTCCTGGTTGCGCTGGCAGTTTCTGTTGCAATGAAGATCTTCGTGAATCGTGAACTGGCGAAGAAGCACCTTGGCTACAAAGAGGTGGAAACCGACGCTATGGGCGTGGCTGCTGCGGAGGAGGAGACCGCTTAACCCGGTTTCTTTTGATCAGACACAAAAAAGGCCGCTTTGCGGCCTTTTTGTGTTTCAAATGCGTGAATCTTCCACTGCACAGAAAACAGATTTCTCGGTATAAACAGCCATCTTTCAATTGTGGGATAGCTGGCATGACCCAGATTCTTTCACCTTCTTACATCGTTGATTACGTTAACCATTCGGCGATAGACAAGGCGGCACTCCGCGTGCCGCGCTTGTTGGTCATGGCAATGCTGGGTGGTATCTATATATCGCTGGGCGGCCTGCTGGCCTTGGTGGTTGCAGGTGGTGCAACCGGGTTGCTGGTGGAGAATCCGGGCCTGGACAAACTGTTGTTTGGTGCGGTGTTCCCTGTTGGCTTTATTGCGGTAGTACTTACTGGTGCGGATCTGTTCACCTCCAATTGCGCCACGCAGATGGTGCCGCTCTATCGTAGAGAGGTAAACCCGCCCCAAGTGTTGCGTGTCTGGGGGCTTTCTTATTTCGGCAACATGCTGGGTGCAATTTTTGCGGCATGGGCGTTTGCCTATATGACCGGACTGCTGTCCATGAATCAGCCATGGGCACCCTATGTGTTCAAGTTGGCCGAACATAAGCTTGATGCGCCTTTTGTTGTGGTGTTCATGAAGGGTATTTTGGCCAATATGCTGGTTTGCCTGGCAGCCTGGCAGGGGTATTCGGCCAAGGATACGCTAGGCCGCATGGTGGGTATCTGGGCGCCCGTGATGACGTTTGTCGCATTGGGCATGGAGCACAGCATCGCCAATCTGTTCTTTATTCCTGCTGCGATGATGGGTGGCCTGCACGTCACGGTGGGGGAGTTCGTGGTCAACAACCTGATTCCTGCAACGCTTGGCAATATCGTTGGTGGTGCGGTTTTTATCGGTTTGCCCTATGCCTGGTTGTACAGCGCTACCGATGGCAAGGTGGAAGAGCCGGCAGATACCGATCTGCCATAAGTCGGGATGGATTTGTAATTGCAAAACGGCAGCTCAGGCTGCCGTTTTGTTTGGTCGCCAATGCAAGTGGCGCGATTATTCCATGTCGATCAGTTCGAAATCGTGGGTGATCTCGGCGGTTTTGCCAAGCATGATCGAGGCGGAGCAGTATTTCTCTGCGGATAGCTTGATGGCGCGGGCCACATGCTCGGGCTTGAGGTTCTTGCCGCTGACCTTGAAATGCATGTGGATGCGAGTGAAGACCTTTGGCTCGGTTTCCGCTCTCTCTGCGCTGATTTCGACCTCGCAGCCGCGAATGTCTGCCCGTCCTTTTTTCAGGATGTGAACCACGTCGTAGCTGGAGCAGCCGGCGGTGCCGATCAATAGAAGTTCCATTGGGCGTGGCCCCAGGTTGCGCCCGCCACCTTCCGGTGGCCCGTCCATGACGATGGTATGGCCAGAGCCGGATTCGGCCTTGAAGCTGACGCCGTCGGTCCAGGTCAGGTGCGCTTTCATGGTGTGATCTCCAGATGATGTATTTGATGGTGGTTGATAGATTGTAATAGCGCTTGCTGTTTCGTGGCATGTTCGTGGCTGGAATGATTTGGCGGCAGTGCACAGGATTTTCTTGAAACGACAAATGCTGTGGTGCACAATGAATTGGCATCGAGTGCGAGAGTGCTTGGTGTTGTCTCCTCCATCCTCCTTCTTTGGTGGAATTGACGCAGCCTTTGTCTGAGGGTTGCGTTTTTTTTGGTGCGACCGCCTCCGTCAAATGGGTATGCAATTTTGATTTGACAGAGGCTTGAATCTTTCGCTACAATCCCCGACTTTCTCAAAATCAGAATCGTGGAAGAGCAGTCATGAAAACCTTTTCTGCCAAGCCGCACGAAGTAAAGCGCGAGTGGTTCGTGGTTGATGCCACCGACAAGGTACTCGGCCGTGTTGCGGCTGAAGTTGCCAAGCGCCTGCGTGGCAAGCACAAAGCCGAATACACCCCGCACGTAGATTGCGGCGATTACATCGTGGTGGTGAACGCAGATAAGCTGCGCGTGACCGGCGATAAGGCTGAGTCCAAAATCTACTACCGCCACTCCACCTTCCCGGGTGGTATCTATGAGCGTACCTTCAAGGAAATGCAAGCCAAGTTCCCGGGCCGTGTGCTCGAGAAAGCGGTTAAGGGCATGTTGCCTAAGGGTCCGCTGGGCTATGCAATGATCAAGAAGATGAAGGTTTATGCCGGCAGCGAACATCCGCACGCTGCGCAACAGCCGAAAACTCTGGAACTCTGAGGCGGCGCCTCCTCTAAACTGGAAATGACATCATGGTAGGCAAGTACAATTACGGTACCGGTCGTCGCAAAAGCGCCGTAGCCCGCGTGTTCCTGGCCAAGGGCACTGGCAACATCGTTGTTAACGGTAAGCCGCTCGACCAATATTTTTCGCGTGAAACCGGCCGCATGGTAGTGCGTCAGCCGCTGGTTCTGACCAACAACCTCGAAGCCTTTGACATTCTGGTGAATGTTGTCGGCGGCGGTGAAACTGGCCAGGCAGGCGCTGTTCGTCACGGCATCACCCGTGCACTGGTTGACTACGATGCAGCACTGAAGGGTACCCTGAAGGCTGCTGGTCTGGTTACCCGTGACGCACGTGAAGTTGAACGTAAAAAAGTCGGTCTGCACAAAGCACGCCGTCGCAAACAGTTCTCCAAGCGTTAATCGCTGCTGGATTGCTGTTGCACAAGGCCGCCTTCGGGCGGCTTTTGTGTTTTCTGCGTTGCCGTTTTTTCGGGTAAGATCAAGAGACAGTGTTCAGAAGGATATGGATAGCATGGTCAAGGTTGGTATTGTTGGCGGAACGGGTTATACCGGTGTCGAATTGCTTCGCTTGCTGGCAAGGCATCCGCAGGTTTCCTTGCATGCAGTGACTTCGCGTAAGGAAGCGGGCATGCAAGTCGCTGAAATGTTCCCAAGCCTGCGTGGTCGAGTCTCTTTGGCATTTTCCACGCCCGAAGAAGCCAACCTGGCCAGTTGTGATGTGGTGTTCTTCGCGACGCCGAATGGTATTGCCATGGGACAGGCGCGAGAATTGCTGGATGCTGGGGTAAAGGTAATCGATCTCGCGGCTGACTTCCGGATCAGGGATGTGGCTGAATGGGAAAAATGGTATGGCATGTCGCATGCTTCGCCCGAATTGGTGGCCGAAGCTGTCTATGGCTTGCCGGAAGTGAATCGGGAGCAGATCCGTGGCGCGCGCTTGATTGCCAATCCGGGCTGTTATCCGACCGCTGTCCAATTGGGCCTGCTGCCACTGATCGAAGCTGGTGTGGTGGATGCCTCTGCGCTGATTGCTGATTGCAAGTCAGGTGTATCCGGCGCGGGGCGCAAGGCGGAAGTGCATACCCTGTTTGCCGAGGCGGGTGATAACTTCAAGGCGTACGGCGTGAAGGGGCATCGGCATCTGCCGGAAATTCGCCAAGGCTTGTCGCGTGCCGCGGGCCATGACGTAGGTCTGACGTTTGTGCCGCATCTGACCCCCTTGATTCGGGGGATTCATGCCACGTTATACGCCAGGTTGACCAGGGAGGTCGACGTGCAGGCATTGTTCGAGCAGCGTTATGCGCATGAGGCGTTCGTGGATGTTTTGCCGGTCGGCTCTCATCCGGAAACGCGCTCGGTGCGTGGGGCCAATCTGTGCCGGATCGCAGTTCACCGTCCGCAAGGCGGGGATACGGTGGTAGTCCTTTCCGTGATTGACAATCTGGTCAAGGGAGCCGCAGGCCAAGCAGTACAGAACATGAACCTGATGTTCGGATTGGCGGAAGACTTGGGCCTGGATGTTGTGCCTTTGCTGCCATAAATTGACGGCTGGATGTTGAACTGGGCCAGTTCCGCCCAATATCCATGGGTGAGCAATCGCATGATCAATTGACCCTGAAAAGCTGCGAGTGGATAATCCTAGCTTATTGGTCAACTATTTGGAGCCAGACATGACCACCGAAACCGAAATGCCAAGCCCGTTTGTCTTTACCGACGCGGCTGCGGCAAAAGTGAATGAACTGATCAAGGAAGAAGGTAACCCGGCCTTGAAGCTGCGAGTATTTGTCACCGGTGGTGGCTGTTCTGGCTTCCAGTATGGTTTTACCTTTGATGAAATTGCCAATGACGATGACACATTGGTTGAGAAGAACGGCGTCACACTGCTGGTTGATCCAATGAGCTACCAGTATCTGGTGGGTGCAGAGATCGACTACGTGGAAAGCCTTGAGGGTTCGCAATTCACCATCAAGAACCCGAATGCAGTATCTACTTGCGGATGTGGCTCGTCTTTTTCGGTTTGAGTCCGGAGTCTTGATCCCAGGAAAAGGAAGCCATGTGCTTCCTTTTTTCTTTGGTGCGCCCGGCTGGGCGCACTCACTTGGAGTCGGTATGTCAAAAAAGCTGTTTCTGTATGCCTCGCGCGAAGGGCAAACCCGCAAAATCTGTGAATGCATGGCCGAGGTTTGTCGTATAGAGGGGCATGATGCGGATGTCCATGCGCTGACCGAGCCCAAGCTGAGTGAGATATTGGGACGGTATGATCAGGTGGTAATCGGTGCATCCATCCACTATGGCCATTTCCCGCAGGTGTTGTACCGCTTCATCCGGGAGAATCAGCAAAGTCTGGCCGTGCGTTCGAATGCTTTCTTTGGCGTGAATCTGACAGCGCGCAAGCCTGGCAAGGATACGCCACACGGCTCAAGCTATATGCGCAAGTTTATGCGCAAGTCCTCCTGGCAGCCGCAAAAGTTGGCGGTTTTCGCCGGTGCGCTCCTTTACAGCCGCTACACTTGGTATGACCGCATGATGATTCGCTTCATCATGCAGATTACGGGTGGGCCGACAGATGTCAGTCGGGATGTTGAATTCACAGACTGGGCGAGGGTCAGGTCGACGATGCAGGAGTGGCTGAAATCCTGATGGGAGGGCACGATGTTCGAATCGGCGGAGCTGGGCCACAAGGTGGATCGGGAGTTGTTCAGGGCTGAAGAGGCAACACTGCGCCAGGCGTTGTTGGATGCGCAATATCGCTTGCTGGAACGATCGGATTTTCAGGTGGTGGTGATGTTTTGCGGTGTGCCAACTGCAGGCAAGGGGGAAATGGTCAACCTGCTCATGGAGTGGATGGATCCCCGGCATATCACTACGCATGCGTTTGGTCAGCCCAACGATGAGGAACGCTGCCGGCCTCCCATGTGGCGCTATTGGCGCACGCTGCCGCCCAAAGGCAAAATCGCATTCCTGTTTGGTGGTTGGTATGCCGACCCGCCTTGGAATTATCTGGATACGCACGATGAACTGCTTTTCCGATTGCATATTGACCGGATAGCACATGTCGAGAAGATGCTCGCGGACGAAGGTATCCTGTTGTTGAAGTTTTGGCTGCATTTAAGCAGGGGCGCACTGGAAAAACGGCTCAAGAAGTATGTCGATGACAAGGTGACAGCCTGGCGTGTGACGGACGAGCATCGCCTGTTTTTGCGGCATTATGAGTCAATTGTTGACGCCAGCCGGACCATGCTGACGCATACCAATACTGCGCTGGCGCCTTGGCGCGTGGTGGAAGGTACGGATGCCAACTATCGCGCACTCGAGATCGGCAGGCAGATGCTGGAGGCCATCAACCAGCACTTGAGCCGGAACTCTGTGCGTCAGGCCCGTGTCGATGTCGCCCAGTTGCAGTTGCCTGTCGATGGTTTGCGCCTGCTGGACAGGCTGCCGACTGATGCGATACTGGAGCGGGATGATTACAAGCAGCGACTGGAGAAGTTGCAAGGGCGTCTGAATTTATTGACGCGCGAGCCCGAGTTCCAGCGCATGTCGGTAGTTGTCGTTTTCGAGGGCATGGATGCGGCAGGCAAGGGCGGTGCGGTGCGCCGCATCACTGCGGCATTGGATGCGCGCCAGTATCGTGTTGTGCCGATTGCAGCGCCGACAGATGAAGAGAGGGCTCAGCCCTACCTGTGGCGTTTCTGGCGCTATATCCCGCCGCATGGCCATATCACGATTTTCGATCGTTCCTGGTATGGACGAGTCCTGGTCGAGCGAATAGAAGGATTTGCATCGCGTGCGGACTGGATGCGTGCCTACGGTGAAATCAATGAATTTGAAGCGCAGCTCGATGATGCCAATGCCATTGTGGTGAAGTTCTGGCTGGCAATCAGCAAAGAGGAGCAACTGGCAAGATTCCAGGAGCGAGAGCAGACGCAATGGAAGCGTTTCAAGATTACGGAAGATGATTGGCGCAACCGGGAGAAGTGGGATGACTACATCACGGCAGCAAGCGACATGATTGACCGCACTGCTACCAGGCAAGCAGCCTGGCACATGATTCCGGCTGACAATAAAAATTATGCCCGCATCCGCGTGCTTGAAATTTTGTGTGATGCCATCGAGGGGCGCGTGAAGCACAGAGAAAAGAAAATGGCGGCTGGGTGACGCAGGCCCGTTTGCTCTAGTAACATGCGGGACCGGGGAGAGAATGAAGAATCATGGCCGATTGGAGTATCTGGAAAGCGTTAGAGGAGTGGCGTAACCGCCGGCACGAACTCGATCCGCTGTTTGCCAGAGCGGGCGTCGCGCCCGAAATTGAATCGGCAGTCAATCTGGTATGTGTGAACCTACGCCGGCAAACGCCTACCCCGCCCCTTGTCACTGGCGACAAATATCGTGACGAGGAAGAGTTTGGTCGTTTCTATCAGGGATATTTCCGTCATTTCGATGATGGTTTCCAGCGTGCGGAAACCTTGCTGCGTTTGCCCTGGGTGCCAGAGGCCTCGCCAATTGCCGAGCAGATCCGTAGCGAAATTGCCATGCTGCGGCAACGGTTGCAGGAAAATCCTGGACGCAATCCTGGCTGTGGCAGGCTGGAAGTCTTGCTGCAGCAGTATGCAAGCCTGAATTTTTCGGATTTGCCACAGTTGGCTGATGTATTGGCCCAGCGCAAGCGCGAATTGATTGATATCGCAGGTTATCCATTGTTGGTCCAGCATGCCTCGGCTGATCCTGCAGGCAATGCGATGGCGCCGGTTTCCAGTGCTGCCTTCCAGCAGGCTTTGGCAGAAAAACTTAATCAGTACCTGAATACCCCCTGGTTGCATAATCGTGTGCTCAGCCATGCCTACATGCAAATGTCCATGGATAGTGCGTGCAGTCGCAGCAAAAGTGATGTGCAGGACGACACACGTTTGCAATCGGCGGTTGGCCACCGCTGGCCAACCTTGTCGATTTTATTGCCAGGCAGAGAGCATGTGGATCAGTTGTGGTATCTCCTGCTGGCCATTTTTGCCATTACTGCAGTATTTCTGGAAATGTGGTGGGTGGCCCTGCCATTGATTGTCTGGCTCAATTTTTCTATTGGTGCGCACCGGCGCGAGCGCCAGCAGATTGACGCCTATCGAGCCGAGTTGCTGCGGCGTTATCAGGGTTTGAAGCGTTTGCGGGATCGTTTTTCTGCAGGTCAGCTGAGTCTGGAAAGCCTGGTGTTTCAGCTGCGCCAATCGGCAGAGTGGCAGGAGTATTTTGACGAATTGGTCTACGAGCTGCCGCTATTGCACCAGCATGAAGCTTGAGACGGAAAAAAGCCCGGTTGCCCGGGCTTTGTTGTCATGCGCTGGCGAAAAATCAGCCTTCCATGGTGCCGGCGCCAATATTGAAGCCGCCGTCGACATACATGATTTCGCCGGTGATGCCGGAAGCCAGCGGCGAGAGCAGGAAGGCCGTCGCATTACCGACTTCCTCAATCGTTACATTGCGACGCAGCGGCGTGCCTGCGGCAGCGGCATTGAGCAGTTTGGAGAAGTTGCCAATGCCTGCGGCAGCCAGTGTCTTGATCGGGCCGGCAGATATGCCGTTGACACGAATGCCTTGTGCGCCCAGTGCCGCAGCCATATAGCGAACATTGGCTTCCAGGCTGGCCTTGGCCAGGCCCATCACGTTGTAGTTGGGCACAGCGCGCTCAGCGCCAAGGTAGGTCAGTGTCACGAGCGCAGCCTCTTCGCTCAGCATCGGGCGGGCAGCCTTGGCCAGAGCAGCAAAGCTGTAAGAGCTGATGTCATGGGCAATCTTGAAAGCTTCGCGGCTGACGGCGTCGAGGTAATCGCCCTTGAGCGCTTCGCGCGGTGCAAAGCCGATCGAATGCACGAGACCATCAAGTTTGTCCCAGCGCTTGCCCAGTTCGGTAAATACGTCGGCAATCTGTTCGTCACTGGCGACGTCGCACGGCAGTACGATGTCCGAATCAAATTCCTTGGCAAGATCAACCACGCGCTGACGCAGATCTTCGTTGGCGTAGGTGAAAGCGAGTTGGGCACCTTCGCGTTTTGCGGCCTGCGCGATGCCATAGGCAATCGAACGATTTGAGAGCAAACCGGTAATCAGGATCTTTTTGTTGGCAAGAAAGCCCATGGACACGTCCTTACTATTTTTCAAACAGGTCGGATTATAGACGAAACCGGCTCATAACGGTTTCAGGTAGTTGTTTACTCGACGGCATAAGGCAGGCTGAGCAGAGTCAGTGCCGGGCCGGTCAAGCTGCCAAGGTGCAGACCGTGTTCCAGGCTCGACATCTGGCAGACTATCAATGCCTCCCAGCTGTTGGCGCCGTTCATGCTCGCGCAGAGGATTTTCCCCGAGGGTTGGCCATTCATCTCCGAACTGAAAACATCCTGCCCGGCCTCGACTGTGTCTGTCTGGAGTTGGGCCCGATACATGCGTCGTTTGACCTTGCCGAGATAGCGGGTACGCGCCACGATTTCCTGGCCGGGGTAACAGCCTTTGGTGAAACTCACCGCGCCGATCAGGTCGAGATTAGTCATCTGCAGCACGAACTCTTCCTGCGTGGCGGTGCCAATCCAGGGGATGCCGGCACGGATGTCCGAAAGCTGCCACAGCGCTGGTGATGCCGGCGTACAGCCAGCCTGGACGAGTTGTTGCCAAAGGCGCGGGGCGCTATCGGGCATGGCAACAAATTGGAAGCGTTTGCCTGGAAGTGAAGCAAGGCTGTATTCCTCGGCATGCAGCACGGAGAGTTCGGTGCCGGGTGCAATGCCGGTGATTTGCTGGACAATGGCTTCTGCCCTGGGGCCGGCCAGCCCGATCAATGCACGCTCGCTGGTAGCATCAATACACCGAGTCTTGCTGCGCATGATGAACATGGACAGGCGCTTTTGCATGGCGGAAACCAGCTCGTTCGACAGTTGCAGCCAGTAATCACCTTGCTGGCGGAATATCAGGAAAGATGCCAGCATGCGCCCCTTGGGCGTGGAGTAGCTCGAATACTGTGCCGAATTTTCGCTGAGGGCTTTTACATCGCTGGATAGCTGTCCATGCAGAAAAGACGGGGAGTCTTCACCGCTGAAGCGCAGCAGGCCGGCAGGGGTGATCTGGCAGACAATTGCGCTGTTTTCCATGGCTGTCAGTGCGGTAGCATTATCTGCAAGTGTGATGGTGGCGGGAGGGTTCATGCGTTTCTCCATGGCGGGTTGTTATCATGGGCGCAGTATATCGTCACCGGTAGATAAGGACTCTGGCAAATCGACATCTGTTTCCGGTTGCGGGCGCCAACTTCCTCCTGATTGCAGTTCCGGCGCGGCCAGCGTGCCGGAAAAAGTCAGCTGGGTGCTGGCAGCAAGAGCGTTGTCACCCAGTGCGACACGGGCACCGCCGGATAGTTGCCCGTCACGGATGGCCAGACTCCCTTGGGCGCGCAATTTCCCGGCATCGAGTTGCAGCTGACGCAGGTGAATGGCATCGGCATCAAGGGTGATAACGCCGTCCAGCCGGTCGAACCTTGTTTGTCCGCCGTGCTGGATGGTTTGTGCTGTGCTTGATTTGAGCGGGCTGACCAGATCGATATTGTGCAGAGTGCCGTCCGCAATCGAAAACTGACCCTGCAATATCGGGCGGTCGAGCAATGACGGGTAGTTACTGGCCTTGAATCGGAACATGGCTTTCCCTTGCAGTTTGCCGCTGGCGCGGGTGCTGGGGTTGAATACCGACAGAAACGGTTCAGCCTGAATGTTTTTGCCCTGGATATTCCCGGTCAACAGCCATTCCTTGTCCCAGCTTAATTTTGCGCTGCCGCTTATTTGGCCGTTGTACAGTCCTGCCTGCAAATCCGTGATGTGCAGCAGTTCACGTTCAAGTATGCCTTGCAGGGTAAGGTACTCAAGGATTACGGGATGGTTGTCGAAGGGTTCCCAGTGTTTGGCTGAGAGCTGGATGGAAAAGCCGCCCGAAGGTTTGGGTTGCAGGTGCAACGATAGCTTTTCATCTGGACTGCCGACATTGATGCTGTGGAAAAGACCCGCATCACTGAATTCGAACTGGGCGCGCAATGCCCCCAGCTTCTGCTCGCCCAGCTGGATGTTGCCATTGGTGATGACCAGCCTCTTCAGCGGAAGCTGGAGCTGGCCGCTATCGATCCGGTCGCGCCATGCTTGTACGAACCGGGGAGAAACGGTGACATCCTGCAGATGTATTTCGTGCAGATGCTGGCCGAATCCCAACAGGTTGCGTACGGTCAGCGGAATGCGGAGCTGACCGATGCTGGCACTGGCGGGCCCTTCAATATCCATCTGATGCAGGATGAGTGCTGGCGCAGGCAAGTACCGAAAATCAATGGTTTTGATCTGGACGGGTTCTTGCAGCATGCGCCCGAGGCGTTCTTTGATTGGAGAACGAAGCTGCCCGAAAGGGAAGATTGCCGGTAGCAACAGGAGGCTGAGCGCCAGCAAGACAAACAGCATCCAGCGTACAGAGATTCTTTTCATTTTCGGAAATCCTTAACAAAAGCTTGACACGTACCGGGCGGGGCACTAACATGCGCACCTCATCGATTCCTCGATAGCTCAGTCGGTAGAGCGACGGACTGTTAATCCGCAGGTCCCTGGTTCGAGCCCAGGTCGGGGAGCCAAAATACCAAGGGGTTGGCCAAAAAGCCAGCCCCTTTGTTTTTGTATGCGCAACTGGGGGAGCACCCTCCGGATGCATTCCCCCTTTGATGTGCCACGACTGTTTAATCGGATAGCTTTTGCAGAAGTTTGGCATGAATGCCGCCAAAGCCACCGTTCGACATGACCAGAATATGGTCTCCGGGCCGTGCGGTTTCACAGATGGCACCCACAAGCGCATCAAGATCATTCATACAGCAGGCTTTGTTGCCCAGCGACGCAAGCGCTTCGGCTGGATCCCAGCCTAATCCCGCCCCATAGCAGAAAACCAGGTCTGCCTGCTGCAGGCTGTGGGGCAGTTGCGCCTTCATGGTGCCAAGCTTCATGGTATTGGAACGGGGTTCTAGCACCGCCAGAATGCGCTCTTTGCCGACCTTGTGGCGCAAGCCGGCAATCGTGGTGGCAATGGCGGTCGGATGGTGGGCGAAGTCATCGTAAACTGTGATGTCGCGGATTTTCCCCTTTATTTCCATGCGCCGCTTTACGTTCTGGAATTGCGCCAGCGCAGCAATGCCCACCTCAAGCGGCACGCCGACATGACGTGCTGCTGCAAGCGCGGCGAGCGCGTTCATCTGGTTGTGCCTTCCCAGGAGAGCCCAGTGTACCTGCCCTTGCACCTTGTCTTGCCATAGCACTTCAAAACCGTCTGCGCAGGCCTGGCCGATTGACCAGCCTTGCTCTGTGCCGAAGGTTTCGACTTCACTCCAGCAGCCGCGCGCTAGCACGTTTTGCAGGCTTTGCTCGTTGGCATTGACGATCAGGCGGCCGTTGCCGGGCACGGTACGCACCAGATGGTGGAATTGGGTTTCGATTGCAGCGATGTCCGGAAAAATGTCAGCGTGATCAAATTCCAGGTTGTTCAGGATGGCGGTGCGCGGGCGGTAATGTACGAACTTCGAACGTTTGTCGAAAAAAGCCGTATCGTATTCGTCGGCCTCAATGACAAAAAAAGGCGAGCGACCACCGCTTTCCTGGCGTGGTTCTCCTGGCAGGCGGGCCGAGATGCCAAAATTTTCCGGAATGCCACCCACGAGAAAACCGGGCGCCAGGCCGGCGTATTCAAGAATCCAGGCCAGCATCGAAGATGTGGTGGTTTTTCCGTGTGTACCAGCAACAGCCAGTACCCATTTGCCAGCGAGCAGATGCTCGCCCAGCCATTGCGGGCCGGACGTGTAGGGTAGTCCGCGATTAAGAATTTCTTCCATCAGCGGGTTGCCCCGCCGCACGACATTGCCGATCACGAACAAATCGGGCTGCAAGGCGAGTTGCTGCGTATCCCAGCCTTCGATCAGTTCGATCCCGAGCGCTTCCAGCTGGTTCGACATCGGCGGATAGACATTGGCATCACAGCCGGTGACGCGATGTCCGGCTTCGCGTGCCAGTGCAGCGATTCCCCCCATGAAAGTGCCGCAAATGCCCAAAATATGGATATGCATGAATATTGTCCTGATACGTGGTGTTTTGAGTGGCTGTTGGCTACAATCGGCCGCGCGTTTGTAAGCTTTGTTTTTTGAAATTTGCCAGTCTTTGAAAAGGTTTATCCTGTATGCCCAGCACCGCTTCGGTGAACCCCGTTGAAATTGCCCGGATTGCACTCAAGCGGTTGACTGAGCGCGGCCTGCCGCCAACTCCTGAAAATTATGCGCAATTCTACAATGCCATCGTCACGATCAAGTCACCGGAAAGCAAAAGTCCGGGTGAGATCCAGCTGGCTTGGGAAATACTGTACCGCATGGATGATCTGCTTGAGGAAGCCAATGCAGCAACGGTCAAGTTGCTCGATGCATTGGAAGGCAGCGGCGCCGATATGGCCGCCAGCCTGGGCGCATTGCACGGCGTGCGGCGGGCGCATTCCGAGCGGCGCCATACCGCGGACGAGGCGCATTCGGCCTTGGAAGCATTGCTGAACCAGATTATTCGATCCACGCATGATGTGCATTCCACCGTGACCACTTCGCATGATGATCTGCAGCTGATTCGCAGCTCGATCATGCATATCGAGGAAGACTTGTCGTTCAGCCGCAAGATGCTTGAGCAGGATCCTTTGACCGGTGCATTCAATCGCCAGGGGCTGGACCATCTGTTGTTGCGTGAGGTCAAGCGTGCCCGGCGCGCAGATGGCAGGCTGTCGGCGGTGATGCTGGAAATCGACGATTTCAGCCAGGTGCAGGACCGCTTGGGGAGCGATACCTGTGATCAGCTCTTGCTGCATTTCAGCAATCTGGCCAAGGCCGTGCTGCGCGAGTCGGATTTGCTGGTTCGCTACGGCATGGATGAGTTTCTGTTGCTGTTGCCGGAAACCGATCTGTCCGGCACACGCTATGTTGCCGAGCGTTTACGTCTGGTTTGTGGCAACACACCTCTCATCCATAAAAGCCAGCGTGTCGAGATACGTTTCTCGGCCGGTGCGGCAGCGCTGAAAAGTGATGAAAACGGGCGCGCGCTCATCCTGCGTGCGGATGAGGCCTTGCACCAGGCCAAGCACAGCGGTCGCGGCAAACTAGAGATTGCACAATAACCGTCGAGCAAGACTGTCCGCCTGATGAAGCAGGTTCTAGCTTCTCCAGAATGCAGGCGTGAACAGAACCAGCACTGAGAATACCTCCAGCCGGCCCAGCAGCATGGCAAAGCTGCATAACCATGTCTGGAAATCGGTCAGGGCGATGTAGTTGCTGTCCGGGCCAACCATGCCCAGCCCCGGCCCTGCATTGCCGATGCAGGCGATGACTGCGGTAAAGGCCGAGAGCACATCCATGCCGCTTGCCATCAAAACGAATGTCATGAGCAGCGCGCTCAATACAAACAGGAATACAAATCCCAGCACCGCAAAGATGATGCTTCCTGGCACAATCATGCCACTGACACGCAGCGGCTGTATGGCGCGCGGGTGCAGCAGGGTGACCATTTGCCGGTAGGCTTCGCGTGACAGGATGATGGCGCGTACCATCTTGACGCCACCGCCGGTTGAGCCAGCACAGGGCAGCACACAGCATAGCAGCAGGATGGTCAGTGAGGCATATAGCGGCCATTGCCCATAGTTCATGCTGGCAAAGCCACAACCCGTTCCCAGTGAAACCAGATTGAACAAAACATGGCGAAAAACCAGCCATGGATCGCTGTAAAAACCGTGCCAGAGCATCAATCCACAGAGCAGCAGCAGCGTTATGATCAAGGTAAGAAAGAACCCCTTGAATTCGGAATCGCGCAGGTAGATGCCAAAATCACGCTTGCTGAGCACCAGATAGTGTGTGGCAAAGTTGATACCTGCCACCAGCATGAAGAAAACCAGAATTCCCTCAACCACCGGTGAATTGTAAAAGCCGACACTTGCGTCATGCGTGGAAAATCCGCCCAGGCTCATTGCGGCAAAGGCATGACACACTGCATCCAGCCAAGAGAGACCAGCCGTTTTCAGGGCGAGTGTGCATAGTAACGTGATGCCAGCGTAGACCAGCCACAGGTTTCGCGCGGTGGCATGGATGCGTGGCGTGAGTTTGGCTTCTTTCATCGGCCCTGGTGTTTCGGCCTTGAACAGCTGCATGCCGCCGACCCCCAGCATGGGCAAGATGGCCACTGCCAGCACGATGATCCCCATGCCGCCGATCCAGTTCAGCAGGTGGCGCCAGATGTTGATCGATGCGGGCAGGTTGTCCAGGCCGATAAATACTGTCGCACCGGTCGTGGTGAGTCCGGACATGCTTTCAAAATAGGCATCGGTGAAGCTCAAATCGGTTTTGAACAGCATCAATGGTAGTGACGCCGCCGCTGCCATCAGAGTCCACAGGCCCACTACCAGGAAAAAACCGTCACGTGGCTGCAGTTCGCGCTTGAAACGGTGTGTCGCCGCGATCAGAACCAAGCTGCCCAGCAGCAACAAGCCCAATGATTCGATCAGCGGTACCAGGCCCGCATCCTTGCCATAGTAGGCGACGCCAATCGGTACCAGCAGCGACAATGAAAACAGAGCCAGGACCTTGAACAGAACATTCAGAACTGGCAGCAGGCGATAGTGGATACGCATCAGAAAAAGCCCAGCTTCACGGCAAACAAACGCTCGATATCACGAATGTGACGTTTGTCGTCGACGAATACGACGATATGGTCATTGTTTTCGATCTGTGTGTCGTGGTGCGCCATCAACACCTCGTCACCGCGCACGATTGCAGCCAGGCAGGCGCCTGCAGGCAGATCAATATCTTCGATCTTGCGGCCCACGACCCGGGAGGTGGATGGATCCCCGTGCGCCACGATTTCCAGGGCTTCGGCCGCGCCGCGCCGCAGGTTGTGTGCAGCGAGAATGTCGCCCTGGCGTACTAGGGTCAGCAAGGGGCCGATGGTGATCTTGGCTGGCGAAAAGGCCACATCGATGCGCCCCCCCTGCAGTAAGTCGATATAGGGTTCGCGGTTGATGATGGCCACGACCTTGCGGGCACCCATCTGTTTGGCCAGCAATGATGACATGATGTTGCTTTCATCATCCGAGGTCAGGGCCAGATACAGATCTGCGCGATCGATCTGTTCGGCCTCCAGCAATTTTTCGTCAGCCGCATCGCCGTGCAATATCAATGTTTTGTGCAGGCGTTCAGCCAGCCAATCTGCCCGCGCGCGATTCTTTTCGATCAGTTTGACCTGATAGTGGTCCTGCAGCAGGCGTGCGACGCGGTGGCCAACATTGCCACCACCGGCAATGGTAATCCGTTCTACCTTCGATTCTTTGTTGTGCAGAATCTCGATCACCTTGTCGGCGTATTTGGTGGCAACCAGAAAAAATACTTCATCGCCCGCGAGCAGCATGGTATCTCCGTCGGGAACGACACGCTTGCCGTTACGGTAGATGGCAACAATGCGCCGGTCGATTTTGGGTAGCAGTTGATCAAGGCTGGATAGCGGTTTGCCTTCCATGCGCACGCCTTCGCTTACCTTGACCACGATCAGGCGCAGTTTTCCTTCAGCAAAGAATACGGCCTGCAATGCTTCCGGACGGCTGGCCAGATCGGCCAGGTGCTCGGAAACAACCTGCGCCGGCGAGATCACATGATTGATGGCGAAATTCTGCTCGTTCCAGAGTTTGGGTTGCTTGTGGTACTCGGCCTCGCGTACCCGCGCGAGCCGGGTAGGAATCTGGAATAGCTCGTAGCCGATCTTGCAGGCCACCATATTGACTTCATCGATCGGGGTGACTGCCAGCATCAGGTCTGCGTCGGCAGCGCCGGCTTCACGTAAGGTGGCGGGCGATGATGGATAACCCGCTACCGTGCGCAAATCGAGCTGATCTTGCAGCGGTTTCAGATTGGCAGGATTTTCGTCGACAATGGTGACATTGTGCTGTTCCAGCACCAGTTGTTGCGCAACGGTACTACCGACCCGACCCGCGCCGACGATCAGAATGTTGGCCATGACTATTGTTCCTCCGCGCCATTCTTGCCCTTGCGCGGCATCTGGATGCCAAGCTGCTTGAGCTTGCGATACAGATGGGTGCGTTCCAGCCCGATACGCTCTGCCACGCGACTCATGTTGCCGTTGGCCAGCTCAATCTGGCGCTCTAGGTAATAGCGTTCAAATTGGTCACGTGCCTCCCGCAAGGGGAGGTCAAGATCGAACAAGGGGGAGGAGGCCTCCGGTTGGGGCAGCGTTTGCGGTTGCGGCGTGTCCTCGTTGCTCTGCGGAGCGAGCTGTGCAAGCAAGCGCCGCACCGGGCCGATATCGATCTCTTCTTCCCGACTGGTCATGGCCAAACTCTTCACAACACTTGCGAGCTGGTCATGATTGCCGGGCCAGCTCTGCTTGGCCAATATCTGCAAGGCAGCCGGGCTGAAGCGCCTGGTGCCGGACATGTTGTTCGTGCCCATCTGGCTGAGCAGGGCTGTAATGAGCGCCGGTATGTCTTCAGCCTGATCGCGCAAGGCCGGAATGGGCACGATCAACTGGGTGATCTGGCGCATGAGCTCTGCATCGAAGTGTGTGCCAAGTTCCCCCAGTGGCCGGCTGCAGGCCAATACCAGACGCACCCGGTTTTTCTCAAGTTTGGGCAGAATGGCGGCCAGCCCAGCCAGGGTTTTGGCATCCATATGGGCAATGTCACGCAGGAACAGCGTGCCACTGCTGGCCTTGTTCAGCAGTTCTTGTGGTGCCAGTGCCAGTTCTTCATGCGAATTGGGCATCACGAAGGGTGTATCGGGGGCTGACAGGTAACGTGCACAGGTTTCGAAGCTTACACCGGGCTCTCCTGCCAGCATGACTGGCAGCGGCTGGCGTGTGGTGCGGTCCAATATTTCCTGCAATTCGCGAATCGCAGGTGCTTGTCCGAGTGCAGACAGGTTCAGCGCCGCAGCCGCTTTGTTGCCCTGATGAGCGAATGCCCGTTTAACCACGGTGAGCAGCTTTTGCAGGCCAATGGGCTTTTCAAGGAAATCCAGTGCGCCGATGCGCGTTGCTTCCACCGCGGTGTCGATGGTGGCGTGGCCGGACATCATGATGACAGGCATGGTGAGCTGCCCGTTGCGGGACCATTCCTTCAGGAGCGTGACGCCATCCGTGTCCGGCATCCAGATATCCAGTAATACCAGCCGTGGTTCGGCCTGGTTGCGATAGCGCCGTGCTGCTTCAGCGTTTTCGGCGCAGACAACGGCGTACCCTTCGTCCTGCAGAATTTCCGACAATAGTTCGCGAATGCCGACTTCATCGTCGACGATCAGTATTTCATGCTTGGCCATGTGATGCTTCCTCCCAGAGCGGCAGATCCAGGCGCACAAAGGCGCCACCGGTATCCCGGTTCCCGATCTGGATGTGTCCTTGATGCTCTTCCACTATTTTCTTCACGATGGCGAGGCCCAATCCGGTTCCCTTGCTCTTGCTGGTGACATAGGGCTCAAAAACCCGTGGCAACAGTTCCGGATTGAAGCCTGGGCCGCTGTCTTCAATGATCAGCCTGACCCAACGCTCATCTTTTTCCGTGCGTATGTTGATCTGCTTGGTTGGCGCCTCCTGTATGGCATCTTGCGCATTTTGCATCAGATTGTGGATGACCTGACGCAAATGTGTCATGTCACCGCATACCATCAAAGATTCATCCGTGTTTTTTTGTCGGATGATCGGGGATGTCTCGTACAGTACCAATACTTCGTTGATCAGTTTTTGCAGATCCAGCGGCTTTTTCTTGCCGGTGGGTTTGCGTGCGTAATCACGGAAGGCATCCACCATCTGCTTGAGCGCGCCAACCTGCTTGACGATGGTCTGCGTGTTGCGCGCGAGCAGTTCGGCCCCGGCAGAATCCAGGCGGCTGGAGAGTTTGTGCTCCAGGCGTTCTGCTGCAAGCTGGATTGGCGTGAGCGGGTTTTTGATTTCATGTGCGAGTCGTCGCGCAACTTCGCCCCAGGCTGCGTCACGCTGTGCGGCCAATAGGTCGGTAATGTCGTCGAATACCAGTACGTAACCGCGATGGCCGGGGTTGTCGTCCTGTGTGCTCAGGCGCGTACCGTGCACCAGCAGTACGCGAGTTGTACCGGCCAGCTCGATCTGACCCTGCCAGACATCCGCCTGCTGGACAAACCCGTCAGGAATCCGTTCGCAGAACGGGGTCAGGGCTGGGAAATTCTGCGACCATTCCATCAGTTGCGTACTGCCCAGCTGTTCCGGGTTGATGCCCAGTATATCCAGCGCGCTCTGGTTGGCAGACTGTAGTTGCCATTGCTCGTTGAAGGAAAGCACCCCTGCCGAAAGCGAACCAAGGATGGCTTCGACATAGGCCTTGGCTGCGGCCTGCTCTTCCTGATGGTGTTCCAGCTTGCTGCGTGCCTCACCCAGTTGCCGTGTCATGCGGTTGAAAGAGTGGGTCAGAATACCCAGTTCGTCACGACTCACAATTGGTTGTTGTTGACTGTAATCGCCTTGCGCGACGGCGCGCGTACCCTTGGCCAGATGCGAAAGCGGGGCGGCAATCTTGTCCGACAGATAAATCGCCAGTGCCAGTGCGCCGAGCAAGGCCATAAGCAGGGCAACCGTGAGCGTCAGGCTGTAGAGCATCTTGAGGCCACGGCGCGACTGGGAAAGCGTCTTGTAGTCATTGCGTACCTGCTCGACCAATTCCGCATCCGCGGCCAATTGCGTTGGTACGGGCTGAATAACCTGCAAGACCCTATCACGCTGGCTGATGTCGATACTGGGGATGCGCGCCACGACGCGCATGCTCAAGCCTTTGCCCGCCGGTTTCTCTACGGCACGGAAGGCGTCACGTGCGGCCTGACGAATGGTTTGTCGATCAGGCATGACGGGAATCAGGCTGGCGTTTTCATTGCCGACATGCGCCAGGAGTTGGCCGGTTTCCTCGAACAGGGAGATTTCCTGTGCGCCCATCTGTTCCCGCAAGCGTGACAACCGGCTGGGTGAGGGGGGCTCTATTTCATCGCGCAGATCCAGGGCTGCGAGTTTCGTCTTGCGTGCCAGATCGGAGAGCTGGTATTCGATGGCACTGTTGCCCAGATTCAAGCCACGATCCAGGGCGTTATCGACATGCACATCAAACCATGTTTCGATACTTCGGTTGAGAAACTGCACTGACAGGGTGTAGACAAGCGCACCGGGAAAGATTGCCACCAGGGCAAACATGAGGACCATGCGCAGCATCAGGCGCGAGCCGAACACTTTTTTGCGCACGTGTCGCTGCAATTGCAGCAATCGCATGCCTACCAGGATCGATAGACCACCCAGCACCAGCAGGTTGAACCAAAGCAGGCTATCAAAGTAATCGGCAAAGGCGGAAGTGTTGCCGGTTGCTGTGGCCTGCAAAAAGATCGCGATCGCGCCGACTGATGCCAGCAGCAACAGTAGATAGCGTTTCATGGTTGTGCACCTTCTGCAGTCATCACGCTAAGGTCGATCCATGCTGAACCGATATGCCAATCCTGCTGGCCGATTGCTGCAAGCTGATAGGGCTTGGGTAATTGCGACAGGTCCAGTCGCAGGCGTATCCGTCCGGCAAAATCATGCGGGTCCTGCGCAAGGCTGGAATCGGCCAGTACTTGCCAGCCACTGACGATGCCCACTGCGGTCAGTGCATCGGTCAGGGAGTTGAATGTGCGCGACAATCCGCCGGAACTGACCCGATATTGCCTGGTGAGGGCTTGGTATCCCAGGCGCAGTGTCAGTGTTTCAGTGGGCGTGAACCAGTCGGAAAGCTGGCGCATCCATGCTTGCAGCCGTGGTTTGGTGAGCTGGAATTCAAGCTGGAACGGCAGGACCAGTCCATTTTGCAGTGACTGTTCAAGAATGGGGGACAGTTGGATGCGAAAACGACTGGAAATCTCGATCCGGTTATCCGTGAATGTCGCCACTGCTTTTTGCGAGTCGATTCCGCTGGCCAGGCAGGGGTTGGCGGTGATCAGCACAAACGCCAAGGTCGCCAGGCGAGCGAACTTAAGCAGATTTGCAAAATAGCGCGTAATAAAAGCCATCGTGTTCCGGGGTTGGCAGTAATTGCCCATCTGCAGCTATCCATTCCGGCAATGCCAGTCTTTGGGCATCCGGATGCCGTGCAGCAAAGGCTGCTGCTGCCTCGGCGTTTTCTGCCGGAAAAACCGAGCACGTAGCGTATAGGAGTTTTCCTCCTTTCGCCAGCAGAGGCCAAAGGGCGTCGGCCATTGCTTCCTGTTGTCGGGCAAAAGCGGCAAAGTCGCCAGGGCGGCGTAGCCATTTGATGTCGGGATGGCGGCGTGCGACTCCGGAGCCAGAGCAAGGCACGTCAGCCAGAATGCGATCAAATGGCTTACCATCCCACCACTGCGATGGATGTGCAGCGTCTCCCGCCTTTAATTGTGCTTGCAGATGCAGGCGTTGCAGGTTCTGTCGGACGCGATCCAGGCGTGCATCGTTGATGTCCAGTGCCAGCACATCAACCGTGGCCAGTTCGAGAATATGGCCGCATTTCCCGCCGGGTGCTGCACAGGCATCGAGCACGTGCTGTCCGTCGTGGAGATCCAGCAGATGTGCGGCAAGTTGTGCACCATAGTCTTGAACGGATACCCAGCCGTCAAAAAAATGCGGGAGCAAGTTAACGCTCACTGGCTGAGCAAGTTGGATCGCCTCAAATCCCAGCGCCCGAGCGTCGATTCCTGCCTCGCCGAGGATGGCCAAATAGTTCTCGACCGTTGTTTTGCGCCGGTTTACCCGTAGTGTCATGGGGGGGTGCTGATTGTTGCAGTCCAGTATCTGCTGCCACTGTGCCGGGTAGGCTTGCTGCATGGTATCCAGCCACCATTCGGGATGCGAGTAGCGACCTGCTGCGGTACGGCTGGCCTGGCGGAGCAGTTCATCTCGATTGCGTAGGAAGTTGCGCAGGATGGCATTCACCAGTCCCTTCCCCATGCCCTTTCCGGTGTGGCTTGCGACCTTGACTGCATGATCCACTACTGAGTAAGGGGCGGCACGCGTAAATTGGAGTTGATACAGGGCTGTCAGCAGGAGTGCGTGCAACTCGCGTTCATGCAGGGGCTTGCGCAGGAGCTGACTCAATATTTGCTTGAGCAGTCCCAGATTACGCAGCGTGCCGAAACAAATGTCCTGAATGGCACCGCGCTGTTGCGCGGACAACTCAGGTTGCTGCTGCCACATCGTGGCCAGCAGTTCGTCAAGATTGCGTCCGTCAAGCACGGCCAGGATGGTGGCGCTGGCATTTTTTTGGATCAGGAACATTGAATATTCGCGCGCAGGTCACGGAGTCGATGTGAATTGGCGTGATTGTAAGAGCTTGTCTGCGATCTGTCGCGATAAGCTATCGCTGGGGTGATGGCAGACGCATGATCATGCCTTCGCGGCAAGACTAATGAAGTGGTCATTTATAACAAAAGGGGATCGACAGTTGCTGTCAATCCCCCGATTGGTAGAGTGTTGTTCTGAAATGTTTTCTTAATAAGGAAGCTGACCGCTTGCCATGGCTTGCAGGCGTTCGATGCGGTCTGCGGTCTTCGGGTGGGTGCGGAAAAGACCGTCAATGCCTCCGCCCGTCAATGGATTGATGATCATCATCTGCGCTGTTTCCGGATGCGCTTCAGCTGCGTACATGGGAATCCCCTGTGCATAGGCCTCGATTTTTGCCAGGGCATTGGCTAGCGACATTGGGTCTCCACTGATACGGGCGCCGCCAGCGTCGGCGCCGAATTCCCTGGCGCGCGAGATTGCCATCTGGATCAGCGAGGCGGCCAGCGGAGCCAGAATTGCTATCAATATTCCGGCTATGGGGTTGGCTGGGCGACCGTTTTCATCGCGGCCGCCAAAGAACATTGCAAAGTTGGCAAGTGCGGATATGGCACCGGCCATGGTGGCGGAAATTGTGGAGATCAGGATGTCGCGATTCTGTATATGCGCCAGTTCGTGCGCCATGACGCCGCGCAATTCCCGGTAGCTGAGCATGCGCATGATGCCTGTGGTAGCGGCTACTGCAGCATGCTCCGGGTTGCGGCCCGTGGCAAAGGCATTGGGCTGGTCTTCTTCAATTACATATACGCGCGGCATCGGTAGTCCGGCGCGTCCCGCCAGTTCGCGAACCATGCCATACAGCTCTGGTGCGGTAGTTTCGTCCACCTCGTGCGCGTTATACATGCGCAACACCATCTTGTCCGAGTTCCAGTAGGCAAATACATTCATTGCGCCGCCGAAGAGCAGTGCAAGCAGCATGCCGTTCTTGCCACCGAGTAATCCTCCAACAAACATGAAAAGAGCCATGATGGCAGCCATCAGGATTGTTGTTTTCAACCAGTTATTCATTATGGTGTTCCTAGTAGTCTGAACAACTGATTAGATGGCGTTGCGGCTGAATAATTCAAGAATTGATCGAGTGGCGAACTCTGGTGGGTGGTGTGATCCGATCAGGAGTGAGACGGCTTCGATAGCAATTTTTTAAAAAATTCACAAAAAGTGTTTGACAGGCCTAAACCCTGTGCCCATAATGCGCACCTCTTT
>NZ_JBVVOL010000001.1:108994-122752 GCF_055810895.1 Formivibrio sp. oc-25
AATACTGCTTAATGCGGTTGAAGAGATGTACCAGTCACTGATTGTAGTGGCACTGTTGTTAGCGCGGGTGTAGCTCAATGGTAGAGCAGAAGCCTTCCAAGCTTACGACGAGGGTTCGATTCCCTTCACCCGCTCCAATATGCGCCGATGTAGCTCAGGGGTAGAGCACTCCCTTGGTAAGGGAGAGGCCATGGGTTCAATTCCCATCATCGGCTCCATCGTTTTGTTGATATATTTCTAAGTTCTCGAGAAGGAAATAGTCATGGCCAAGGAAAAATTTGCGCGGACGAAGCCGCACGTAAACGTAGGCACGATTGGCCACGTTGACCACGGCAAAACGACGCTGACCGCAGCGATCACCACGATTCTGTCGAAGAAGTTTGGTGGTGAAGCCAAGGGTTACGACCAAATTGACAGCGCGCCGGAAGAAAAGGCACGTGGTATTACTATTAATACCGCCCACGTTGAATATGAAACTGCTACCCGTCACTATGCCCACGTTGACTGCCCGGGCCACGCTGACTATGTGAAGAACATGATTACCGGTGCGGCCCAGATGGATGGCGCCATTCTGGTTTGTTCTGCTGCAGACGGCCCCATGCCGCAAACTCGCGAGCACATTCTGCTGGCTCGCCAGGTTGGTGTGCCGTACATCATCGTGTTCCTGAACAAGTGCGACATGGTGGATGACGAAGAGCTGCTCGAGCTGGTAGAGATGGAGGTTCGCGATCTGCTGTCCAAGTACGACTTCCCGGGCGACGACACTCCGATCATCAAGGGTTCCGCGCTGAAGGCGCTGGAAGGCGACCAATCCGAAATTGGCGAACCGGCTATCTTCCGTCTGGCTGATGCGCTGGATTCCTACATTCCGGAACCGGAGCGTGCCATTGATGGTACCTTCCTGATGCCGGTGGAAGATGTATTCTCGATCTCTGGTCGTGGTACTGTGGTGACTGGTCGTGTTGAACGCGGCATCATCAAGGTTGGCGAAGAAATCGAAATCGTGGGTATCCGCCCGACCCAGAAGACTACCTGTACTGGTGTGGAAATGTTCCGCAAGCTGCTCGATCAAGGTCAGGCTGGCGACAACATTGGCGCGTTGCTGCGTGGCACCAAGCGTGAAGATGTTGAGCGTGGTCAGGTTCTGGCTAAGCCGGGTTCGATTACTCCGCACACCAAGTTCACGGCTGAAGTGTACGTGCTGAGCAAGGATGAAGGCGGCCGTCATACCCCGTTCTTCACCAACTATCGTCCGCAGTTCTACTTCCGTACCACTGACGTGACTGGTGCGGTTGAATTGCCGGAAGGTACCGAAATGGTGATGCCGGGTGATAACGTATCGATCACTGTATCGCTGATTGCGCCGATTGCCATGGAGCAGGGTCTGCGTTTTGCCATCCGTGAAGGTGGCCGTACTGTTGGTGCTGGCGTTGTTGCTAAGGTCATCGAGTAATTAATAAGTTGTTCTTCCAAGGGGTGGTATTCGTGTACAATACTGCCCTTCCTCAGTAGGCGAGTAGCTCAATTGGCAGAGCACCGGTCTCCAAAACCGGGGGTTGGGGGTTCGAGACCCTCCTCGCCTGCCAGATAATTCAGAGCCGTTCCGATGGAGCGGCTTTGTTCACTGTCGGTTATCCGAAAAAGTGTGGCAATGGAAAGTGTCGATAAGATCAAAGTGACGGCAGCGGTCCTGCTGGTGCTGGCTGGTGTGGTGGGCTTTTATTTGCTGCCAGCTGCGCCTGTGGTATTGCGTCCGCTCTCTGTTGTGGCGGGGTTGCTGGCGGCTGTAGGGGTGATGTGGTTTTCTGTCACGGGCCAGCAATTTGTTGATTATGCCCGTGATTCCGTAAAGGAAGCGCAGAAAGTTGTCTGGCCGAGTAAAAAAGAAACTTGGCAGTTGACGGGTATCGTTTTTGTTTTTGTTGGTGTGCTGTCACTGTTCATGTGGGTGGTCGATTCCGGACTTGCCTGGCTTTTTTATGATGTTGTGCTTGGTCGCGGTTAAGGCAGGGCGGAGATTCTGATGGCTATGCGTTGGTATGTTGTGCACGCCTATTCCGGCTTTGAGAAAAGTGTGCAAAAAGCGTTGAAGGAACGGATCGAGCGCGCTGGCATGCAGCACCTGTTTGGCAGCATCCTGGTGCCGGTGGAAGAGGTTGTCGAGGTCAAGGCTGGTCGCAAGGCGGTGTCCGAACGCAAGTTTTTTCCTGGATACGTGTTGGTCGAGATGGAAATGACTGACGATACGTGGCATCTGGTCAAGAGCGCGCCTAAAGTTACTGGCTTTGTGGGTGGTTCGGGCAATCGTCCGGCCCCGATTTCCGAGAAAGAAGTTCAGTCCATCATGCAGCAGATGCAAGAGGGTGTGGAGAAGCCGCGTCCCAAGATTCTGTTTGAGGTGGGTGAGCAGTTGCGCGTAATTGACGGTCCTTTTGCGGACTTCAATGCAACGGTCGAAGATGTTGATTACGACAAGAGTCGAGTCAAGGTCTCGGTGCTGATTTTTGGTCGCGCAACACCGGTTGAAGTGGATTTTTCCCAGGTCGAGAAAATCTGATCTGGCTGGTGGGTGTGTGATAGCACCTGTTTTGTGGGGAGCGAGCGGTGCTCGCGTCTGACCCGTTCAAGGAGTGAATCGTGGCAAAAAAAGTTGTCGGCTATGTAAAGCTGCAAGTGCCCGCTGGTAAAGCCAATCCGTCGCCGCCTATCGGCCCGGCACTTGGCCAGCGTGGTTTGAACATTATGGAATTCTGCAAGGCATTCAATGCCGCGACCCAGGGTGTAGAGCCGGGTCTGCCGATTCCTGTGGTGATTACCGCTTACGCGGACAAGTCTTTCACCTTCATCATGAAGACTCCGCCTGCAACCATTCTGATCAAGAAGGCTGCTGGCATCACTAAGGGTTCTTCCAAGCCGCATACCGATAAGGTGGGTACCATTACTCGTGCTCAGTTGGAAGAAATCGCCAAAACCAAGGCGCCTGATCTGACTGCTGCTGATGTGGATGCAGCCGTGCGTACCATCGCCGGTTCCGCCCGTTCGATGGGTCTGAATGTGGAGGGCGTGTAACATGGCTAAGGTTTCCAAGCGTCTCGCTGCGCTCAATGCGCAAGTTGACCGTAATAAGCTGTACGCCATTGACGAAGCCATTGCGCTGGTCAAGGGTGCTGCTACTGCCAAGTTCAACGAGTCGATCGATGTGGCCGTGAATCTCGGCGTTGATCCGCGCAAGTCCGACCAAGTGGTTCGTGGTGCTGTTGTATTGCCGAAGGGTACTGGCAAGACTGTTCGCGTGGCCGTCTTTACCCAAGGCGCCAATGCAGAAGCAGCCAAGGCTGCCGGTGCGGATATCGTTGGTTTTGACGACCTGGCTGAACAAGTCAAGGCCGGCAACATGGACTTCGACGTCGTGATTGCTTCCCCGGATGCAATGCGCGTTGTGGGTCAGTTGGGTCAGATTCTCGGTCCGCGTGGTTTGATGCCGAATCCGAAGGTCGGTACCGTGACTCCGAACGTTGCAGAAGCTGTGAAGAATGCCAAAGCCGGTCAAGTGCAATACCGTACCGACAAGGCTGGTATCATTCATGCCACTATTGGTCGCGCTTCGTTTGAAGCTGCTGATCTGAAGGAAAACCTGTCGGCGCTGGTTGATGCTCTGCAAAAGGCCAAACCCGCTGCTTCCAAGGGCGTGTACTTCAAGAAGCTTGCTGTTTCGAGCACGATGGGTGTTGGCGTTCGCGTCGATACCACCAGTGTGCTTCAATAAAACTTTGGGCTCCCGGCCTACCAGCCGGGAGATTGTCAAAGACCGTAGGTGCACTTGTATGAGTGCTTAATTTGGCGCAAGCCGGCCTACGCAGACGGTGTCCCAGTCAATCAAGACCTCAGACATGGCGCATTTTGCCTTGAGCCTGACCAGTCTCCTGAATGAAGGTCGCCGTTTGTTGGGTGGTGCGGATTCCGCACTGAACTTGATCAATGGAGGTAGACCTTGAGTCTCAATATTGAAGACAAAAAGGCCGTCGTAGCTGAGATCGCGGCAGAAGTTGCCAAGGCTCAGACTATCGTTGTGGCCGAATACCGGGGCATCGGGGTTGCTAGCATGACTCAACTGCGCAAGCAGGCACGTGAGTCCGGCGTTTACCTGCGTGTTTTGAAGAATACGCTGGCGCGTCGCGCGGTTCAGGATACTCCGTTTGCCGGTCTGGCTGACCAAATGGTCGGCCCGCTGGTTTACGGCATTTCCGAAGATCCGGTTGCTGCAGCCAAGGTTCTGCATGACTTTGCCAAGAAAGACGATAAGATCGTCGTCAAGGCAGGTTCTTTCGATGGCAAGGTGCTCAATGCGGCCGAAGTGGCCCAGCTGGCAAGCATCCCGAGCCGCGAAGAGCTGCTGTCCAAGCTGTTGTATGTCATGAAGGCGCCGCTGTCCAGCTTCGCCCGTGGCCTGGCGGCACTGGCAGAGAAGAAGCAGGCCGAAGCCGCTTAATCACAATTCGATTTATACAGACAAGTTATTCAGGAGTATTTACAAATGGCTCTGACCAAAGAAGACATCCTCGAAGCCGTTGCCGGCTTGACCGTTATGGAACTGAACGACCTGGTTAAGGCGTTCGAAGAAAAGTTCGGCGTTTCTGCAGCTGCTGTTGCTGTTGCTGGCCCGGCTGGTGCTGCTGCTCCGGCTGCTGAAGAAAAGACCGAATTTGACGTAATCCTGACCAGCGCTGGCGCACAGAAGGTTGGCGTGATCAAGGTTGTGCGTGAACTGACCGGCCTGGGTCTGAAGGAAGCCAAGGACCTGGTTGATGGTGCACCGAAGCCTGTCAAGGAAGGTGTTGCCAAGGCTGACGCAGAAGCCATGGTGAAGAAGCTGGTTGAAGCCGGTGCTACGGCTGAGATCAAGTAATCGTATCTAACGATTGCTGAAGGCAGGTGGAGGAATCCGCCTGCCGTTTTGCGTTTTCAGTATTTACAGGCAGTAGCTAGACCGGAAACTGGCCTCTTGGCTTGTTTGTGGTTTGTCTTTTGCGCCCTACCTCCATGGAGAGTTTATGAGTATGCAATACTCGTTCACCGAGAAGAAACGCATTCGCAAGAGTTTTGCGAAGCGGGCGAGCGTCCTCGATGTGCCTTACCTGTTGGCGACCCAAATCGAGTCTTACAATGAATTCCTGCAACTGGATACCACGTCGGATGTACGTGTCAATCGTGGTCTGCAGGCAGCATTTAGCTCGATTTTTCCGATTCGGTCCCACAACGACAACGCTCGACTGGAATTTGTCCACTATAACCTGGGCGAGCCAGCGTTCGACGTGATCGAGTGCCAGCAGCGCGGCATTACTTTTGCCGCTCCGCTGCGCGCGCGCGTTCGCTTGGTTATCATGGATCGTGAAGCTGCCAAGCCGACCGTGAAAGAAGTCAAGGAACAAGACGTTTACTTCGGCGAAATTCCGCTGATGACGCGTAACGGCTCGTTCGTGATCAATGGGACCGAGCGTGTAATCGTGTCCCAGCTTCATCGTTCGCCGGGTGTATTCTTCGAGCACGATAAAGGCAAGACGCACAGTTCGGGCAAGTTGTTGTTCTCGGCCCGCATCATCCCTTACCGCGGTTCCTGGCTGGATTTCGAGTTCGACGCAAAGGATCTGCTGTTCTTCCGGATCGACCGTCGTCGCAAGATGCCTGTCACCATTCTGCTCAAGGCACTTGGCTTCAATGCAGAACAGATCCTGTCAATGTTCTTCGATACCGATACGTATCGCTTTGATGGCAAGGATTTGCAGCTGGAACTTGCTCCGGATCGACTGCGTGGCGAAATCGCCAAGTTCGATATCGTGACCGATGACGGCAAGGTGCTGGTGCAGAAAGACAAGCGCATCACTGCCAAGACTATCCGTGATATCCAGAATGCTGGGCTGACACAGGTCGTAGTCCCGATGGACATCCTGCCGGGCCGCATCCTTGCGCACGATATTGTCAATCCGGATACGGGCGAAGTCATTGCGCGTGCCAACGATGAAGTGACGGAAGAGTTGGCTTTGCTGATCCAGGAAGCTGGTATTGCAGAATTCAAGCTGCTGTACGTCAATGATCTCGATCAAGGTGCCTGGATTTCTTCGACGCTGCGCTCCGACGAGTCGGTTGATCAGTGGACGGCGCGCGTGGCGATCTATCGCATGATGCGTCCGGGCGAGCCGCCGACGGAAGATGCCGTGAAGGCTCTGTTCGATGGCCTGTTCTTCTCGGCAGATCGCTACGATTTGTCTGATGTCGGTCGCATGAAGTTCAATAGCCGTGCCTATCCGGATGCCGAGGTGCTGGATGCCAAGACACCGGGCTGGATGCGTGCGTTCTATGCGCGTATTGGCGAGGGCTTCAAGCAAAACGCTGGTGTTCTCACAACCGATGACATCATTGCCGTGATCGGCATCCTGCTTGAGTTGCGCAATGGCCGTGGCGATGTCGATGATATCGATCACTTGGGTAACCGTCGCGTTCGCTCGGTCGGTGAGCTGGCAGAAAACCAATTCCGCGCAGGTCTGGTACGCGTTGAGCGTGCGGTCAAGGAACGTCTGTCGCAGGCGGAATCCGATAATCTGATGCCGCATGATCTGATCAACGCCAAGCCGGTCAGTGCCGCGATCAAGGAATTCTTCGGTTCGTCACAGCTTTCGCAGTTCATGGACCAGACCAACCCGCTGTCGGAAATTACCCACAAGCGCCGTGTTTCGGCGCTGGGCCCGGGTGGTTTGACTCGTGAGCGTGCCGGCTTTGAAGTGCGTGACGTGCACCCGACCCACTATGGTCGTGTTTGTCCGATCGAAACACCGGAAGGTCCGAATATCGGTCTGATCAACTCGCTCTCGTGCTATGCCCGCACCAATCCTTACGGTTTTCTGGAAACCCCGTATCGTCGCGTTGTCGATGGCAAGGTAACCGATCAGATCGATTACCTGTCGGCAATTGACGAAGGCAAGTATGTGATTGCTCAGGCTAATGCCGAGACCGATGCCGAAGGCCGCTTGATTGATGAAATGGTGACCTGCCGTGCCAATGGCGACACCATTATTGCTGCCTCGGATCGTGTTCAGTATATGGATGTGGCGCCGAGCCAGATCGTATCGGTTGCAGCTTCGTTGATCCCGTTCCTTGAGCACGATGATGCAAACCGTGCCTTGATGGGTGCCAACATGCAGCGTCAGGCCGTTCCCTGCCTGCGTGCTGAGAAGCCCTATGTCGGCACCGGTATTGAGCGTACCTGTGCAACAGACTCGGGTACAGCGGTCACAGCACTGCGCGGTGGTGTGGTGGATTACGTGGATGCCAGTCGCGTAGTGATTCGTGTCAATGACGATGAAGCGCAAGCCGGCGAGACCGGTGTGGATATCTACAATCTGGTCAAATTTACCCGCTCCAACCAGAACACCAATACCAACCAGCGTTCCATAGTGAAACGCGGCGACAAGATCGCGCGTGGCGATGTGATTGCTGATGGTGCATCAACCGATTTGGGCGAACTGGCGCTGGGCCAGAACATGCGCGTGGCGTTCATGCCATGGAATGGTTTCAACTTCGAAGATTCGATCCTGATCTCCGAGAAGGTGGTGGCCGATGATCGCTACACCTCGATCCACATCGAGGAACTGAGCGTGATGGCCCGCGACACCAAGCTGGGGCCGGAGGAAATTACCCGCGATATCTCGAATCTGTCCGAGCGCATGCTGGGTCGTCTGGATGAGTCCGGCATCGTCTACATCGGTGCAGAGGTTGAGGCCGGTGACGTGCTGGTCGGCAAGGTTACGCCGAAGGGCGAAACTCAGTTGACGCCGGAAGAGAAGTTGCTGCGTGCGATCTTCGGTGAAAAAGCCAGCGATGTGAAGGATACGTCGTTGCGCGTGCCGTCCGGCATGGTTGGTACCGTGATCGATGTCGCTGTATTCACTCGCGAAGGCGTCGAGCGCGATAAACGCGCTCAAGCGATTATTGATGAACAGTTGCGTCGCTATCGTACAGATCTGAACGATCAGTTGCGTATCGTTGAAAATGACTTGTTCGAGCGGATTGAGCGCCAGATTGTCGGCAAGGTGGCCAATGGCGGACCCAAGCGTCTGGCCAAGGGTTCGGAAATCACCAGGGAGTATCTGGATAGCCTGCCTGCCAAGGCCGACTGGTTCGATATCCGCTTGGCTGATGAAGAGGCCGCTCGTCAACTGGAGGCGATGAAGGATCTGATCGCCCAGATGCGCACCGAATTCGAGCATCGCTTCGAAGACAAAAAGCGCAAGCTCACGCAAGGTGACGAATTGCCGCCTGGCGTGATCAAGATGGTCAAGGTCTACGTGGCGGTGAAACGTCGCTTGCAGCCTGGTGACAAGATGGCCGGTCGTCACGGTAACAAGGGTGTGGTTTCCAAGATTCTGCCGATTGAGGATCTGCCGTATATGGCCAATGGTGAGCCGGTCGATATCGTGCTCAATCCGCTGGGCGTTCCGTCGCGGATGAACATCGGTCAGATTCTGGAAATTCACTTGGGCTGGGCTGCCAATGGGTTGGGGTATCGCATTGACGAAATGCTGCGCGAGCAGCGCAACATTGCGGAAGTGCGCACCTTTATCGACCAGATTTACAACAGCACTGGCAAGGTGGAAGACATCGCCGGTCTGACGGATCTGGAAGTGCTGCAGCTCGCACAGAATCTGCGTAATGGTGTTCCTTTTGCAACGCCGGTATTTGATGGTGCCAAGGAAGCCGAAATTCGCAAGATGCTGGATCTGGCTTTCCCGGACGATGTGGCCGAGAAACTTCAGCTCACCGCAAGCAAGAATCAGGTCACGCTGTATGATGGTCGTACTGGTGAAGCGTTCGAGCGCCCGGTGACGGTGGGTTACATGCACGTGCTGAAGTTGCACCATCTGGTTGATGACAAGATGCACGCACGTTCGACTGGTCCGTACTCGCTGGTTACTCAACAGCCGTTGGGTGGTAAGGCGCAGTTCGGTGGTCAGCGCTTCGGGGAAATGGAAGTGTGGGCACTGGAGGCCTACGGTGCTGCCTATACCCTGCAGGAAATGCTGACCGTGAAGTCGGATGATGTGAATGGCCGGACCAAGATGTACGAGAATATCGTCAAGGGCGACCACAAGATCGAAGCCGGCATGCCGGAATCCTTCAATGTGCTGGTGAAGGAAATCCGCTCGCTGGGTATTGATATCGATCTGGAAGAAACTGAGTAATTCTCGTGGGGCGTGAGGCGAAGCAGGAGAGACTGCTTCGCCGAACCCTTCACTCCATAGCGGAGAAATGAGTTAAATGAAAAGCCTACTCGAACTGTTCAAGCAGGTAGCGCAAGACGAAGAATTTGATGCGATCAAGATCGGACTGGCTTCGCCCGAGAAGATCCGTTCTTGGTCGTACGGTGAAGTCAAGAAGCCGGAAACGATCAACTATCGTACGTTCAAGCCGGAACGTGATGGCTTGTTCTGTGCCCGTATTTTCGGACCGATCAAGGACTACGAATGTCTTTGCGGCAAATACAAGCGCCTGAAGCACCGTGGCGTTGTGTGCGAGAAGTGCGGGGTGGAAGTTACTCTGTCCAAAGTACGTCGCGAACGCATGGGCCACATTGACCTGGCTTCGCCGGTTGCGCATATCTGGTTCCTGAAGAGTTTGCCGTCGCGTCTGGGCATGGTGCTGGATATCGCACTGCGTGATATCGAGCGCGTGCTGTATTTTGAAGCATTTGTCGTGACCGAGCCCGGCATGACCCCGCTCAATCGTGGCCAGCTGCTGACCGAAGAAGACTACTTCAACAAGGTTGAAGAGTACGGCGACGAATTCGAGGCATCGATGGGGGCAGAAGGCGTGCGTGAACTGCTGCGCTCGCTCAATACCGAAGATGAAATCAGCAAGCTGCGTGCCGAACTGGATTCGACAGGTTCGGATACCAAGATCAAGAAAATTTCCAAGCGCCTCAAGGTGTTGGAAGCATTCACGAAATCGGGTATCAAGCCGGAATGGATGATCATGGACGTGCTGCCGGTGTTGCCGCCGGAGTTGCGTCCGCTGGTGCCGCTGGATGGTGGCCGCTTTGCGACTTCCGACCTGAATGATCTCTACCGTCGCGTTATCAACCGCAACAACCGTTTGAAGCGTCTGCTCGAACTCAAGGCACCGGATATCATCGTGCGCAACGAAAAGCGCATGTTGCAAGAAGCGGTTGACTCCCTGCTCGATAACGGTCGTCGCGGCAAAGCCATGACTGGCGCCAATAAGCGCCCGCTCAAGTCGCTCGCCGACATGATCAAGGGCAAGGGCGGTCGTTTCCGTCAGAACTTGCTGGGCAAGCGTGTCGATTACTCTGGTCGTTCGGTTATTACCGTGGGCCCGACCTTGCGTCTGCATCAGTGCGGCTTGCCGAAGCTGATGGCGCTGGAACTCTTCAAGCCGTTCATTTTCCAGCGTCTGGAAGTGATGGGATTGGCAACCACGATCAAGGCTGCCAAGAAGATGGTCGAATCCCAGGAACCAGTGGTCTGGGATATTCTGGAAGAAGTCATTCGTGAACATCCGGTTCTGTTGAACCGTGCACCGACACTGCACCGCCTTGGCATCCAGGCTTTTGAGCCAGTTCTGATCGAAGGTAAGGCCATTCAGTTGCATCCGCTGGTCTGCGCGGCGTTCAACGCCGACTTCGACGGTGACCAGATGGCTGTTCACGTGCCGCTGTCGCTGGAAGCACAGATGGAAGCCCGCACCCTGATGCTGGCTTCCAACAACGTGCTGTCGCCAGCCAACGGCGAACCGATCATCGTTCCGTCGCAGGATATCGTGCTGGGGCTTTACTACATGACCCGCGAGCGTATTAATGGCAAGGGCGAAGGCATGATGTTCGCTGATGTCAAGGAGGCTCTGCGCGCGTATGAGAACAAGTTTGTCACGTTGCAAACCCGCGTTTCCATTCGCCTGAAGGAATGGGTCAAGGATGAGAATGATGAATGGCAAAGCAGGCTTGTGCGTCGCAATACCACTGTCGGTCGCGCCATCCTGTCGGAAATCTTGCCCAAGGGGCTGGACTTTAGCCATATCGACAAGGCATTGAAGAAGAAAGAAATTGGTCGACTGATCAATGCATCATTCCGTCGTTGCGGCTTGAAGGATACGGTTGTATTCGCCGACCAGCTGATGTACACCGGTTTCAGCTATTCCACGCGTGGTGGCATTTCGATTTGCGTTGATGACATGCTGGTGCCGACCAAGAAAGTCGATATCCTGGCAGTTGCCAATGCCGAGGTGCGCGATGTTGAGCAGCAATACAACTCGGGTCTGGTGACCCAGGGTGAGCGCTACAACAAGGTCGTCGATATCTGGGGCCGTGCTGGTGAAGACATTGCCAAGGCAATGATGTCCGAGCTTGGCAAGGAAAAGGTCATTGATCGGGAAGGCAAGGAGGTCGCTCAAGATTCCTTCAACTCGATCTATATGATGGCCGACTCGGGTGCTCGGGGCTCTGCTGCGCAGATTCGTCAGCTGGCAGGTATGCGGGGTTTGATGGCCAAGCCGGATGGCTCGATCATCGAGACGCCGATCAAGGCAAACTTCCGTGAAGGTCTGACCGTTCTCGATTACTTCATCTCGACGCACGGTGCACGTAAGGGTCTGGCTGATACCGCCCTGAAGACTGCGAACTCCGGTTACTTGACGCGTCGTTTGGTTGATGTGACCCAGGACCTGGTTGTTACGGAAAATGATTGCGGCACCAAGGAAGGTGTGAGCATGAAGGCCGTGGTGCAGGGTGGTGATGTGATCGAGGCGCTGCGTGATCGAATTCTTGGTCGTGTTGCAGCCAGTGACATCATTGATCCTTCCACGCAAGAAACGGTTTTCGAAGCAGGTACATTGCTCACGGAAGACGTGGTTGATCAGATCGATATCCTTGGTATTGACGAGGTCAAGGTGCGTACCCCGCTGACCTGTGAAACTCGCTATGGCTTGTGTGCCAAGTGTTATGGGCGAGATCTGGGACGCGGCCACCTGATCAATACGGGTGAGGCAGTCGGTGTTATTGCTGCCCAGTCGATCGGCGAGCCAGGTACCCAGCTGACCATGCGTACCTTCCACATCGGTGGTGCGGCTTCGCGGGCTGCAGCGGCCAGTCAGGTTGAAGCCAAATCGAACGGTAAGATCGAATTCGGCGGCAATATGCGCTACATCACCAACAGCAAGGGCGAGTTGGTGGTCATTGGGCGTTCGGCGGAAGTTATCGTGCTGGATGATAGTGGACGTGAACGTGAGCGCCACAAGATTCCGTATGGCGCCACACTCATGGTCAAGGATGCTGATGCGATCAAGGCCGGTGCCGTTCTTGCTACCTGGGATCCGCACACCCGTCCGATCATTACCGAATATGCCGGTCAGGTGAAGTTCGAGAACGTCGAAGAAGGCGTGACTGTTGCCAAGCAGGTCGATGAAGTTACAGGCTTGTCGACACTGGTGGTGATTGATCCGAAACGCAAGGCTGGCTCCACCAAGGGTGTGCGACCGCTGGTCAAGCTACTGGATGAGCGTGGTGAGGAAGTCAAGCTGAGCGGAACGGAGACCCCAGTCACTGTTACCTTCCAGGTTGGTGCCATTATTACCGTCAAGGATGGCCAACAGGTCGGTACCGGTGAAGTGCTTGCGCGTATTCCACAAGAATCGGCCAAGACGCGTGATATTACCGGCGGTTTGCCACGTGTGGCTGAGCTGTTTGAAGCTCGCTCGCCGAAGGATGCCGGCATGCTGGCAGAAGTAACCGGTGTCTTGTCGTTCGGCAAGGATACCAAGGGCAAGCAGCGCCTCGTGATCACTGAGCCGGATGGTGTGGCGCACGAATTCCTGATCCCGAAGGACAAGCACGTAATGGTGCATGATGGTCAGGTGGTTAATCGTGGCGAAATGATCGTCGACGGCCCGATCGATCCGCACGATATTCTGCGTCTGCAGGGTATTGAGGCGCTGGCACGCTATATCGTTCAGGAAGTGCAGGAAGTTTACCGCCTGCAAGGTGTGAAGATCAGCGACAAGCACATCGAAGTGATCGTCCGTCAGATGTTGCGCCGGGTAGTGATTTCGGATTCTGGTGATTCCGATTTCATCCAGGGTGAGCAAGTTGAGCGCGCCGAAGTGCTGATTGCCAACGATGCATTGGCTGCGGCAGACAAGGAGCAGGCTAAATACGAGAATGTATTGCTGGGTATTACCAAGGCTTCTCTGTCGACGGATTCGTTCATTTCTGCAGCTTCCTTCCAGGAAACGACCCGCGTTCTGACTGAAGCGGCCATCATGGGCAAGATCGACGAGTTGCGTGGCCTGAAGGAAAACGTGATCGTAGGTCGCCTGATTCCGGCGGGTACCGGTTTGGCGTATCACAAAAATCGCAAGCGTCAACGTCAAGCCAGTTATGAAAATATGGCCGGTGTCAGCGAGGCGATAGCTGAAGTCGGTGCCGAGCAGGGTAATGCCTCGGCCGAGTGAGGATGATGCGGTCCGCTTGTCGGGGGACTGCATTGACGTTGTGGTTGTAACGTCTTTATAATCCTAGCCTTTTCGGCGGCGACCAGGTTTCTGGTTGCCGCCTGCTTTCGTTTTGCTTTGCAGAATGGGGCAAAATGCTGGTTCGCATAAGCGGGTCGGCATGTTTTATCAAACCATAGTCAGGAAATTACAATGCCAACGATTAACCAGCTCGTCCGTCAAGGACGTACGCAGGAAGTGTTCAAG
>NZ_JBVVOL010000001.1:123067-272425 GCF_055810895.1 Formivibrio sp. oc-25
TAAGGCGTATTCGTAGCGTGTGGGCGGCGGCACGGAGCACTGGCTCAATCCGTCGAGTAAGTGACTACCCGGCTGGGTGGTCAAGGGGAAATCCCCGACTGAATGTCACATATAGGAAGTAAAGTCATGCCAAGACGTAGAGAAGTACCGAAGCGCGAGGTTTTGCCGGATCCGAAGTTTGGTTCCACCGAACTGGCTAAATTCATGAACGTGGTGATGCTTGATGGCAAGAAGGCTGTCGCAGAGCGCATCGTTTATGGCGCTCTCGAGCAGATTGCCAAGAAGACCGGCAAAGATCCGATTGAAGTGTTTGGTTCCGCAATCGGTAATGTCAAGCCCATGGTTGAAGTGAAAAGCCGCCGTGTAGGTGGTGCTAACTATCAGGTTCCTGTGGAAGTTCGCCCTAGCCGTCGTCTGGCATTGGCGATGCGTTGGGTGCGCGAAGCTGCACGCAAGCGCGGCGAAAAATCCATGGATCTGCGTCTGGCTGGTGAGCTTCTTGATGCAGCAGAAGGCCGTGGTGGCGCAATGAAGAAGCGCGACGAAGTTCACCGCATGGCTGAAGCGAACAAGGCGTTTGCTCACTACCGCTTCTAATCGCGTTATCCGGATAAGGAATTCACCGTGGCACGTAAGACCCCTATCGAGCGGTACCGTAATATCGGTATCTCAGCTCACATTGACGCCGGCAAGACCACGACTACCGAGCGTATTCTTTTCTACACCGGTGTGAACCACAAGATCGGTGAAGTGCATGATGGTGCTGCCACCATGGACTGGATGGAGCAGGAGCAGGAGCGTGGCATCACGATCACTTCCGCTGCTACCACCACGTTCTGGAAGGGCATGGGCATGCAATTCCCGGAACATCGCATCAACATCATCGACACCCCGGGACACGTTGACTTCACGATTGAAGTTGAGCGCTCGATGCGTGTGCTGGATGGTGCCTGCATGGTGTACTGTGCAGTGGGTGGTGTTCAGCCGCAATCCGAAACGGTATGGCGTCAGGCTAACAAGTACAAGGTTCCTCGTCTGGCCTTCGTGAATAAGATGGACCGTCAAGGTGCCAACTTCTTCCGCGTGGTCGATCAGATGAAGATTCGTCTGAAGGCAAATCCTGTACCTGTCGTGATTCCAATCGGCGCCGAAGATAGTTTCGTTGGCGTGGTCGATCTGATCAAGATGAAGGCCATTTTCTGGGATGAAGCATCCCAGGGCATGAAGTTCGAGTACAAGGATATTCCGGCTGAGCTGGAAGGCCTTGCGCAAGAATGGCGTGAGAAGATGGTGGAAACGGCCGCTGAAGCGTCTGAAGAGTTGATGAACAAGTACCTCGAAGAGGGTGACCTGTCCGAGGGTGAGATCATCAACGCACTGCGTCAGCGTACGATTGCATGCGAAATCCAGCCGATGCTGTGCGGCACTGCGTTCAAGAACAAGGGTGTGCAGCGTATGCTGGACGCTGTAATTGAACTGTTGCCGTCGCCGGTTGATGTGCCGCCGGTTGAAGGTACCAACATGAAAGGTGAGTCGGATCATCGTGAAGCTTCCGACTCGGCACCGTTCTCGGCCTTGGCATTCAAGCTGATGAATGACCCGTATGTCGGCCAGCTGACCTTCTTCCGTGTTTACTCCGGTGTTGTGAAGTCTGGTGATGGTGTCCTGAATTCGGTGAAGGACAAGCGCGAACGTATCGGTCGTATTGTGCAGATGCATGCCAATGACCGTAAGGAAATTGACGAAGTTCGTGCTGGTGACATTGCTGCTGCGATCGGTCTGAAGGATGTGACGACGGGTGAGACGTTGTGTTCTGAGGATCAGCCGATCATCTTGGAACGCATGGAATTTCCCGATCCGGTGATTCACGTTGCTGTTGAGCCGAAGACCAAGGCTGACCAAGAGAAGATGGGTCTGGCGCTGGGTCGTCTTGCGAAGGAAGATCCATCGTTCCGTGTGCGTACTGATGAAGAGTCTGGTCAGACCATTATTTCCGGTATGGGTGAGCTGCACCTGGAAATTCTTGTCGATCGCATGAAGCGTGAATTTGGTGTTGAGGCTAATGTAGGTGCGCCTCAGGTGGCTTACCGTGAAACAATCACCAAGGTTGCTGCTGATGTGGAAGGCAAGCATGCCAAGCAATCTGGTGGTAAGGGTCAGTACGGTCACTGCGTGATCACGCTCGAGCCGTCCGGCGAAGGCAAGGGCTATGAGTTCATCGATGAAATCAAGGGCGGTACGATTCCTCGTGAATTCATCCCGTCGGTGGACAAGGGTATCCAGAATACGCTGAAGGCCGGTGTGTTGGCAGGTTTCCCGGTGGTGGATGTGAAGGTTCGTTTGACCTTCGGTTCCTATCACGATGTTGACTCGTCGCAGATTGCCTTTGAGTTGGCTGGTTCGCTGGCCTTCAAGGAAGCCATGCGCCGTGCTTCGCCGGTAATTCTTGAGCCGATGATGGCTGTCGAAATCGAGACCCCGGAAGAGTACATGGGCGACATCATGGGTGATGTGTCTTCCCGTCGCGGTATTCTGCAAGGCATGGATGACAATCCTGCTGGCGGCAAAATGATCAAGGCCGAAGTGCCTCTGTCGGAAATGTTTGGCTACTCAACCACTTTGCGTTCCATGTCCCAGGGCCGTGCTACTTACTCGATGGAGTTCAAGCACTACTCTGAAGCGCCGAAGCATGTTGCTGACGCGATCATGGCTGCCAAGAAGTAATACGAATTTAAATTTGAAAGGAAATAGCAATGGCTAAGGAAAAATTTGCGCGGACGAAGCCGCACGTAAACGTGGGCACGATTGGCCACGTTGACCACGGCAAAACGACGCTGACCGCAGCGATCACCACGATTCTGTCGAAGAAGTTTGGTGGTGAAGCCAAGGGTTACGACCAAATTGACAGCGCGCCGGAAGAAAAGGCACGTGGTATTACTATTAATACCGCCCACGTTGAATATGAAACTGCTACCCGTCACTATGCCCACGTTGACTGCCCGGGCCACGCTGACTATGTGAAGAACATGATTACCGGTGCGGCCCAGATGGATGGCGCCATTCTGGTTTGTTCTGCTGCAGACGGCCCCATGCCGCAAACTCGCGAGCACATTCTGCTGGCTCGCCAGGTTGGTGTGCCGTACATCATCGTGTTCCTGAACAAGTGCGACATGGTGGATGACGAAGAGCTGCTCGAGCTGGTAGAGATGGAGGTTCGCGATCTGCTGTCCAAGTACGACTTCCCGGGCGACGACACTCCGATCATCAAGGGTTCCGCGCTGAAGGCGCTGGAAGGCGACCAATCCGAAATTGGCGAACCGGCTATCTTCCGTCTGGCTGATGCGCTGGATTCCTACATTCCGGAACCGGAGCGTGCCATTGATGGTACCTTCCTGATGCCGGTGGAAGATGTATTCTCGATCTCTGGTCGTGGTACTGTGGTGACTGGTCGTGTTGAACGCGGCATCATCAAGGTTGGCGAAGAAATCGAAATCGTGGGTATCCGCCCGACCCAGAAGACTACCTGTACTGGTGTGGAAATGTTCCGCAAGCTGCTCGATCAAGGTCAGGCTGGCGACAACATTGGCGCGTTGCTGCGTGGCACCAAGCGTGAAGATGTTGAGCGTGGTCAGGTTCTGGCTAAGCCGGGTTCGATTACTCCGCACACCAAGTTCACGGCTGAAGTGTACGTGCTGAGCAAGGATGAAGGCGGCCGTCATACCCCGTTCTTCACCAACTATCGTCCGCAGTTCTACTTCCGTACCACTGACGTGACTGGTGCGGTTGAATTGCCGGAAGGTACCGAAATGGTGATGCCGGGTGATAACGTATCGATCACTGTATCGCTGATTGCGCCGATTGCCATGGAGCAGGGTCTGCGTTTTGCCATCCGTGAAGGTGGCCGTACTGTTGGTGCTGGCGTTGTTGCCAAGGTCATCGAGTAAGCGAGAATATTATGCAAAACCAAAAGATTCGCATTCGTCTGAAGGCTTTCGATTATGCATTGATCGATCGCTCGGCTCAGGAAATCGTAGAAACTGCCAAGCGCACTGGTGCTGTGGTCAAGGGTCCAGTGCCTCTGCCTACAAAGATTGAGCGTTTCGATGTTCTGAGCTCGCCGCACGTTAACAAGACTGCGCGTGATCAGTTCGAAATCCGTACCCATCTGCGCTTGATGGATATTGTCGATCCTACAGACAAGACTGTTGATGCGCTGATGAAGCTGGATTTGCCGGCAGGTGTCGATGTTGAGATCAAGCTGCAGTAATTTCTGGCTGCATATGCTTGCGGCTGGCTAATTTTCTGTAGTATCATCGCGGGCTTACCGTATAGTGCGGTAAGCCCGTGTTTTTTTTATTGGATCATAGCCAGCCAATCGTAGCTGGCCCTTGATAAAGGGAATAACTATGAGCTTAGGACTTGTCGGTCGCAAGGTCGGCATGACCCGCGTCTTTGCTGAGGATGGTGCGTCCATTCCGGTGACGGTGCTGGATATGTCGGCTAATCGCGTCACGCAAATCAAGACCCCGGAAACTGATGGCTATTCGGCTGTTCAGGTTACCTTTGGGGCTAAAAAGGCTAATCGTGTTAATAAGGCGGAAGCAGGACATTTTGCCAAGGCTGGTATTGAAGCTGGTGAGGGTCTTGTGGAGTTCCGTGTGGATGCGGAAAAGCTTGCTGGCCTGAAGGCTGGTGATGCACTTTCTGTTGAAATCTTTGCTGCTGGCCAGCTGGTGGATGTATCCGGTACTTCCATTGGTAAGGGCTTTGCGGGTGCTATCAAGCGCCATAATTTCTCCTCAAATCGTGCAACTCATGGTAACTCGCGTTCCCATAATGTGCCTGGTTCGATTGGTCAGGCGCAGGATCCTGGTCGCGTTCTTCCTGGTAAGCGCATGCCTGGTCATCTCGGTGATCGCAAGGCGACTGTGCAAAACCTGGAAGTTGTTCGGGTTGATGCAGAGCGTCAATTGCTCCTGGTTAAGGGGGCTGTTCCTGGCTGCAAGGGTAACGACATTGTGGTCCGTCCCGCAGTGAAGGCAGGTGCATAATGGAACTTAAGGTTATCAATGCAAATGGTGAGGCACAGGCAGCGGTGGCTGCTTCTGACGCATTGTTTGCGCGCGACTTCAATGAAGCGCTGGTGCATCAGGTGGTGACTGCCTATCTGGCTAATGCACGTAGTGGCAATCGTGCCCAAAAGGGTCGTGCTGATGTCAAGCATACGACCAAGAAGCCTTTCAATCAGAAGGGTACTGGTCGTGCACGTGCTGGTATGGCATCTTCTCCGCTTTGGCGTGGTGGTGGCAAGACTTTCCCGTCGAGCCCGGATGAAAACTTCAGCCAGAAGGTGAATCGCAAGATGTTCCGTGCAGGTATTGCGACCATTCTGTCGCAGCTTGCACGCGAAGATCGCTTGTTGGTTCTGGATTCCCTGGCTGTTGATTCCCCCAAGACCAAGGCGTTTAGTGAAAAGCTGGCTGGCTTGAAGCTGGATAGCGCGCTGATCATTACTCATGAGTTGGATGAGAATCTTTACCTGGCTTCTCGTAATCTGCCGAATGTATTGGTGGTTGAGCCGACTGCTGCAGATCCGGTGAGCTTGGTGCGCTTCAAGAAAGTGGTGCTGACTCGTGAGGCGCTGCAAGCTTTTGAGGAGATCTACGCATGACGCAATTTGCTGAAAACCGTCTGCTCCAAATTATCCTGGCGCCGGTAGTCTCCGAAAAGGCTACCTTTGCTGGTGAGAAAAACGAGCAGGTCGTGTTCCGTGTTGCAAAAGATGCAACTAAGGATGAAATCAAGGCTGCGGTCGAATTGCTGTTTAAGGTTAAGGTCGAAGGCGTACAGGTGTTGAACGTCAAGGGCAAGGCCAAGCGTTTCGGTCGTTTCATGGGTCAACGCAAGGGCTGGAAGAAAGCATACGTCAGCCTGGTTGCTGGTCAAGAGATTGACCTGGCTTCTGCGGCTTAAGGAGACTAATAATGGCTTTGGTAAAAGTAAAACCGACATCGCCTGGTCGCCGCGCAGTAGTCAAGGTTGTAAATGCGGACCTGCACAAAGGTGCACCGTATGCTGCTCTGGTTGAGAGTCAGTCCAAGACTGCCGGTCGCAACAATAATGGCCACATCACTACCCGTCATATGGGTGGGGGTCATAAGCAGCACTATCGCGTCATTGACTTCCGTCGTAACAAGGATGGTGTTGTAGCGAAGGTTGAGCGTCTGGAATATGACCCGAATCGTACTGCCAATATTGCCCTGCTTTGTTATGCCGACGGTGAGCGTCGCTACATCATTGCCCCGAAGGGTCTGAAGGCTGGCATGACTGTTGTTTCGGGTTCTGAAGCGCCGATCAAGACTGGCAACGCCTTGCCGATCCGCAATATCCCGGTTGGTACAACTATTCACTGCGTCGAAATGCAGCCTGGCAAAGGTGCCCAGCTGGCCCGCTCTGCTGGTGCGTCTGTGCAGTTGCTGGCTCGTGAAGGTGCTTATGCGCAACTTCGCTTGCGCTCCGGTGAAATCCGCAAGGTGCATGTTGACTGTCGCGCGACCGTAGGTGAGGTTGGTAATGAAGAGCACAGCCTGCGTTCCTATGGTAAGGCTGGCGCCAAGCGCTGGTTGGGTATCCGTCCGACAGTTCGCGGCGTGGTAATGAACCCGGTCGATCACCCGCATGGTGGTGGTGAAGGCAAGACTGGCGAAGGTCGCGTGCCTGTTACGCCGTGGGGTCAGCCGACCAAGGGCTATCGCACTCGCAGCAACAAGCGCACCAGCAATATGATCGTGCGTCGTCGTCCGGCGAATAAGGGGTAATGCAAAATGTCTCGTTCTATTAAGAAGGGCCCGTTCGTAGACCTGCACCTTATCAAGAAGGTTGAAGCTGCGCGTAGCTCGAATGATCGTCGTCCGATCAAGACCTGGTCGCGTCGTTCAACTGTTCTGCCGGACTTCGTTGGTCTGACGATTGCTGTACACAATGGCAAGCAACACGTGCCGGTGTATGTGAATGAAAACATGGTTGGCCACAAGTTGGGTGAGTTTGCTCTGACCCGTACTTTCAAGGGTCATGCCGCGGATAAAAAAGCCAAGCGATAAGGTGAAGACATGCAAGTATCTGCCGTACTGAGCAACGCTCGTCTCTCCGCACAAAAGGCACGTCTTGTCGCTGACTTGGTTCGTGGCAAGCCGGTTGAGCAAGCCCTGAATATTCTGGCGTTCTGCCCGAAAAAAGGTGCTGTGCTGATCAAGAAAGTGCTGGAGTCGGCCATTGCCAATGCCGAGCACAATGAAGGTGCCGATATCGACGCCCTCTCGGTGAAAGTGATTTATGTGGACAAGGGACCGTCTCTGAAGCGTTTCATGGCTCGTGCAAAGGGTCGTGGTGCGAAGATTGAGAAGCAAACCTGCCACATCACCCTGACTGTTGGGGATTAAGGAGCGATTATGGGTCAGAAAATTCATCCGACGGGTTTTCGTCTCGCCGTCACAAAAAACTGGGCCTCGCGCTGGTATGCCAACAGCAGCAATTTTGCCTCGATGCTCAATGAAGACATCAAGGTGCGGGACTTTCTGAAGTCGAAGCTTGCCAATGCTTCTGTGGGGCGTGTGGTAATTGAGCGTCCAGCCAAGAATGCCAAGATCACGATTCACACGGCTCGTCCGGGAGTGGTGATTGGCAAGAAGGGTGAGGATATCGAACTGCTGAAGGGTCAGTTGCAAAAGATTCTAAATGTTCCCGTGCATGTGAACATTGAAGAAATCCGCAAGCCTGAAATCGATGCGCAAATCATCGCTGACAGCATTTCGTCCCAGCTTGAAAAGCGTGTCATGTTCCGTCGTGCCATGAAACGTGCTATGCAAAATGCCATGCGTCTTGGTGCTCAAGGTATCAAGATCATGTCCTCGGGCCGTCTCAATGGTATTGAGATTGCACGTACCGAGTGGTATCGCGAGGGTCGTGTACCGCTACATACGCTGCGTGCGGATGTGGATTACGCTACTTCCGAGGCTCGTACTACTTACGGGATTATTGGTATCAAGGTTTGGGTGTACAAGGGTGATGTGAAGCCTGGCGAGAAGAGCGCCGTGGTGGAAGCGCCGGAAACCCAGAAGAAGGCACGTAAGGGGGCACGCAATGCTGCAACCAACTAGACTTAAATATCGTAAACAGCATAAAGGCCGCAACACTGGTATTGCTACGCGTGGCGTTGCAGTTTCCTTTGGTGAGTTCGGGCTGAAGGCTGTTAGTCGTGGTCGTCTCACGGCACGTCAAATTGAATCTGCGCGTCGTGCCATTACTCGTTACATCAAGCGTGGCGGCCGCGTCTGGATTCGCGTATTCCCGGATAAGCCGATTTCCAAGAAGCCCGCTGAAGTTCGTATGGGTAATGGTAAAGGTAGCCCGGAGTACTACGTGGCTGAAATTCAACCTGGTAAAGTGTTGTATGAACTGGATGGTGTGGCTGAAGAGGTTGCGCGTGAAGCCTTCCGCTTGGCTTCTGCCAAGTTGCCGTTCGCTACAACCTTTGTCACTCGCCAAGTGGGGCAATGATGAAAGCAGTTGAATTGCGTCAAAAGACCGCTGCAGAATTGAATGCCGAATTGACTTCGCTTCTGCGTGAGCAATTTGGTTTGCGCATGCAGCAGGCTTCCGGTCAGTTGGCCAAGGTGAGCGAAATCAAGCGTGTGCGTAAAGCCATTGCACGCGTACGTACCATCCTTGCTGAAAAGGCGGCATAACATGACTGAAGCGAAATTGAAGCGTACGCTGACTGGTCGCGTTGTCAGCGACAAGATGGACAAGACGGTCACTGTTTTGGTGGAGCGTCTGGTGAAGCATCCTTTGTATGGCAAGATGGTTCGCAAGTCCAAGAAGTACCATGCGCATGATGAAAACAACCAATATGCAGAAGGTGATGTGGTTGTGATCGAAGAAACTCGTCCTCTGTCCAAGACCAAGACTTGGGTAGTCAAGAGTTTGGTGGAAAAAGCGCGTGCATAATCAGATTTGATTGTGCTTGCACGGGCATTCTACGTTGTGTAGAATGCCCGTTTTCATTCCTGGCCTTTCCTGGCTGGGTGTTCCTTCCCCTTGCGGGGTCCAAAACTGGCCGCTAATAGCCTGGTTTTGCCGGGCGATCCGGTAACGGGTGATTTGTGCGGATAAAGTTGGAGGTTTTATTAAATGATTCAAATGCAATCCCGACTCGAGGTTGCCGACAATACTGGTGCGCGCGAAGTTCAGTGCATTAAGGTGTTGGGTGGCTCCAAGCGTCGTTATGCCTCTGTTGGCGATATCATCAAGGTCAGTATCAAGGATGCTGCGCCGCGTGGTCGCGTCAAGAAGGGTGATGTTTACAATGCTGTAGTGGTGCGCACCGCCAAGGGTGTTCGCCGTGCAGATGGTGCGCTCATCAAGTTTGATGGTAATGCAGCCGTTCTTCTTAATAACAAGCTTGAGCCGATTGGCACTCGCATCTTTGGGCCAGTAACGCGTGAACTGCGTACTGAGCGCTTCATGAAGATCGTGTCTCTTGCTCCCGAAGTGCTGTAAGGAGAGGTTGTATGAACAAGATTCGCAAGGGTGATGAGGTTATTGTCATCACCGGCAAGGATAAAGGTAAGCGTGGTACCGTCTTGCGTGTTATTCCTGCTGAAGATCGCGTTGTGGTAGAGGGTGTAAATGTTGTAAAAAAACATGCCAAGCCCAATCCTATGCGTGGTATCCAAGGTGGCATCGTTGAAAAGACTCTTCCGGTCCATGTATCCAATGTTGCCATTTTCAACAAGGCGAGCGGTAAGGCTGATCGCGTAGGCTTCAAGGTGCTCGAAGACGGCAAGAAGGTGCGTGTCTTCAAGTCCACTGGCGAAGTGGTTGGTGGCTAAGGAGTAAGGCATGGCACGTCTGCAAGAGTTTTATCAAGAAAAAGTGGTGCCTGAACTGGTCAAGCAGTTCGGCTACAAGTCCATCATGGAAGTACCGCGTATTGAGAAGATCACGCTGAATATGGGTGTGGGCGAAGCGGTTGCCGATAAAAAAGTGATGGAACATGCTGTTTCCGACATGCAAAAAATTGCTGGTCAGAAACCGGTGGTAACCAAGGCTAAGAAATCCATCGCAGGCTTCAAGATTCGTGATGATTATCCGATTGGCTGCAAGGTTACTTTGCGTCGCGAACGCATGTATGAATTCCTGGATCGCCTAGTAACGATCGCGCTGCCTCGCGTGCGTGACTTCCGTGGTGTTTCGGCCAAGTCGTTCGATGGTCGTGGCAACTACAACATGGGTGTGCGCGAGCAAATCATCTTTCCGGAAATTGAATACGACAAGATTGATGCGCTGCGCGGCATGAATATTACTATTACCACGACGGCTAAAACCGACGATGAAGCTCGTGCGCTTCTCGCTGCGTTTAAGTTTCCGTTCAAGTATTGAGGCGAATCATGGCTAAGCTCGCATTGATAAATCGTGAGGAAAAACGTCGTGCCCTCGTTGCTAAATTTGCTGCCAAGCGCGAAAAGCTGATGGCGGTGATTAACGATCAGGCTGCTAGCGACGAAGAGCGTTTTGAAGCTCGTCAAAAGCTTCAACAGTTGCCGCGTAATGCAAGTCCTGTGCGTCTGCGCAATCGCTGCCAGATGACTGGTCGTCCGCGTGGTGTGTTCCGTAAATTTGGTCTGGGCCGTAGCAAGCTGCGCGAACTTGCGTTCAAGGGTGAAATCCCTGGCGTGGTCAAGGCTAGCTGGTAATAGGGGAAAAGAAACATGGCAATGCATGATCCTATCGCCGATATGCTGACTCGCATCCGCAACGCCCAGCGTGCGGAAAAGGCCTCTGTGGTAATGCCTTCTTCCAAGTTGAAGATCGCTATTGCCAAGGTGCTGCAGGATGAAGGTTATATCGAATCTTTCGCTGTGTCTGGCGATGTCAAGCCTGAGCTCTCGATTGAGCTCAAGTACTACGCAGGACGTCCGGTTATTGAGCGTATCGAACGCGTCTCCAAGCCTGGTCTGCGTATCTACAAGGGTGCGACCGAGATTCCGCAGGTGATGAATGGTTTGGGTGTGGCAATTCTGTCTACCTCCAAGGGTGTAATGACTGATCGCAAGGCGCGTACTCACGGAGTGGGTGGCGAGCTGTTGTGCGTCGTGGCTTGATGAGGTCCAACAATGTCTCGCGTAGCTAAGAATCCGGTTAGTATTCCGGCTGGTGTCGAGGTTAAGCTCGGTGCCAATGAAATTACCGTTAAAGGACCGAATGGTTCCTTGACGCAGGCTGTAACAAGTGATGTCGAAGTCAAAGTCGAAAGCGGTTCGGTTTTGTTCGCTGCAAAGTCAACTGCAAAGCAATCCCGTGCGATGTCTGGCACTTTGAGAGCACTGGTCAACAATATGGTGACTGGTGTGTCCAAGGGTTTCGAGCGCAAGCTGACTTTGGTTGGCGTGGGATATCGTGCCCAGGCACAAGGTGATGCGTTGAATCTGACCTTGGGCTTTTCGCATCCTGTTGTTCACAAAATGCCGGCTGGCGTCAAGGTTGAAACGCCTTCGCAGACCGAAATTTTGCTCAAGAGTGCCGATAAACAATTGCTTGGCCAAGTGGCTGCCGAAGTTCGTGCATACCGCGCACCGGAACCCTACAAGGGCAAGGGTGTACGTTATGCGGACGAAGTGGTGACCATCAAGGAAACCAAGAAGAAGTAATCGAGGCTGATACATGGACAAGAATCAAGGACGTCTCCGCCGTGCACGTAAAACCCGTGCCAAGATTGCGGAGCTCAAAATGGTGCGCCTGTCAGTGCATCGGAGCAATAGCCATATCTATGCTCAGATCATCGACGAGACGGGTGGTAAGGTTCTGGCTTCTGCTTCGACCGTTGAAGCAGAAGTTCGTGGCCAGATCAAAAATGGTGCCAGTGTTGAAGCAGCAACTGCTGTAGGTAAGCGCATTGCTGAAAAGGCCAAGGCCGCAGGTGTTGAGGCTGTAGCGTTTGATCGTTCAGGCTTCAAGTATCACGGTCGTGTTAAGGCCCTGGCTGATGCAGCCCGCGAAGGCGGTCTCGTCTTCTAATCGAGTTGGAGTTGAAAATGGCTAAAAACGATATGGAAGATCGCAAGGACGGCCTTCGTGAAAAAATGGTGAGCGTGAATCGCGTAACCAAGGTCGTCAAGGGTGGTCGTATTCTTGGGTTCGCAGCACTGACCGTTGTTGGTGACGGTGATGGCGCTGTGGGCATGGGCAAGGGCAAGTCGAAGGAAGTGCCGGTTGCTGTGCAGAAAGCAATGGAAGAAGCCCGTCGCAAGATGGTGAAGGCTTCCTTGAAGAATGGCACGATTCAGCACACCGTATTCGGCAAGCATGGCGCGACAACAGTGTTCATGCAGCCTGCACGTGAAGGTACCGGTATTATTGCCGGTGGTCCGATGCGTGCTGTGTTCGAAGTGATGGGTATTCACAACATCACGGCAAAATGCCATGGCTCGACCAATCCCTACAACATCGTGCGCGCCACCTTGGACGGGTTGTCCAAGTTGAACACGCCGGCGGAAATTGCTGCTAAGCGTGGCAAGTCCGTAGAGGAAATCTTGGGGGCATAACATGAGTGATGCAAAAAAAATCAAAGTTACGCTCGTTAAAAGTTTGATTGGTCGTTTGGCCAACCATAAGGCATGTGCCAATGGTCTTGGTCTGAAAAAGATCGGCCAAACAGCTGAGGTAATTGATACGCCGTCGAATCGCGGCATGATCAACACCATCAGCTATCTGTTGAAGGTGGAGGGCTAAATGGAACTGAATACCCTGCAACCAGGTGTTGGTGCCAAGCACGCTAAGCGTCGTGTGGGCCGTGGTATAGGCTCAGGCTTGGGAAAAACTGCCGGTCGTGGTCACAAGGGTCAGAAGTCACGCGCTGGTGGTTTTCACAAGGTGGGTTTTGAAGGCGGTCAGATGCCGCTGGCACGCCGCTTGCCAAAGCGTGGCTTCAAGTCTTTGACGCGTGGCAAGACTGCAGAAGTTCGCTTGTCTGAAATCAGTGCTTTGCCGGTCAATGAAATTGATTTGCTTACGCTTTTCCAGGCAGGGCTGATTTCTCAACATGCTCAAGTGGCCAAGGTTGTACTGTCTGGCGCAATCGAGCGTGCAGTTACTCTCAAGGGATTGACAGTGACTGCTGGTGCCCGTGCAGCTATTGAAGCTGCTGGCGGTAGCATCGTTGAGTAACCTGCTAGTTTGATAAGGCAATAACGTGGCTATTCCAGCTCAGGCAACCGTCAATAAATTTGCGGATCTGAAAAGAAGAGTCTGGTTTCTGGTGGGAGCGCTGATCGTCTATCGTATCGGCGCTCACATACCGGTTCCCGGGATCAATCCAGTTGAGTTGGCCAAGTTGTTCAACTCGCCGCAAACTGGCCTGTTGAACATGTTTAACATGTTTTCCGGTGGGGCTCTTTCGCGTTTTACCGTTTTCGCAATCGGTATAATGCCGTATATTTCGGCGTCGATTATTTTGCAGCTTGCGGCAGAGGTTCTGCCGAATCTCAAGCAGCTAAAGAAAGAGGGCGAATCGGGACGTAGGAAAATTACGCAATATACTCGCTATGCAACTGTGCTTTTGGCATCGGCGCAGAGCTTTGGTATTGCAGTCATGCTTTATGGGCAGCCTGATTTGGTTGTAATGGGCAAAGCTCAGTTTGTCTTCACGACAATGGTAACTCTGGTAACCGGCACCATGTTCTTGATGTGGCTGGGTGAGCAGATTACAGAGCGTGGTGTTGGCAATGGCATTTCCATCCTGATTTGTGCCGGTATCGCAGCTGGTGTTCCTGCTGCTATTGGCAAAACGCTTACGTTGGCCAATCAGGGTGCGTTGCCTATATTGCTGGTACTGTTTTTGTTTGTTGGTGTGATTTTGCTTACGGCAGCGGTCGTGTTTATTGAGCGGGGGCAGCGCAAGGTTCCTATTCAGTATGCCAAGCGCCAGGTCGGTAACAAGATCATGCAGGCCCAGAGTACACATTTGCCGTTGAAGATTAATATGGCTGGCGTTATACCACCTATTTTTGCTTCATCAATCATTTTGTTTCCTGCTACGGTTTTGTCGTGGACCGGAAATAATGAAAAGCTTTCTTGGCTAAAGGCAATTGGCGATAAGCTGCACCCTGGGCAACCTTTGTATGTGTTGTTGTATGCTGCAGCCATTATCTTCTTTTGTTATTTCTACACAGCGTTGACCTTTAATCCGAAGGAAACCGCTGATAATTTGAAGAAGAGTGGTGCCATGGTCCCTGGTTACCGTCCGGGAGATCATACTGCGAAGTATATTGAGAGACTCATTCTTAAGCTGACACTGATCGGTGCTATTTATATCACGATCGTTTGCTTGATTCCTGAGTTCTTGATTCTCAAGTGGAACGTACCATTCTATTTTGGCGGTACTTCTCTGTTGATTCTCGTAGTGGTGTCCATGGATTTTATGGCGCAGATGCAGTCTTATGTTCTTTCGCACCAGTATGAGGGCCTGCTGAAGAAAGCCAATTTCAAAGGTGTGGCTTAAGTTTATGGCGAAAGAAGATGTTATTCAGATGACGGGTGAAGTACTCGAAACATTGCCTAACGCAATGTTTCGAGTGAAACTCGAAAATGGACATGTGGTTCTTGGTCATATTTCCGGGAAAATGCGTATGCATTACATTCGTATTCTTCCTGGCGATAAGGTTACAGTGGAGTTGACCCCCTATGACCTGAGCAAGGCCCGCATCGTATTCCGTGCCAAGTGATGGTGTGGAATTCAAATTTTTGATCGAAAGGAAAGACGATGAGAGTTCAGGCATCGGTCAAGAAAATTTGTCGCAACTGCAAGATCATCCGTCGTAATCGCGTAGTACGCGTGATTTGTACGGATCCGCGACATAAGCAGCGTCAAGGCTGATTGCAAGCAATCGGCTCTAGGTGCTAGAATCTGCAACTTTTTCAACCTGGGGTAAGAAAGTATGGCCCGTATTGCTGGGGTTAACATACCTAATCATCAGCATACTGTGATCGGCCTTCAGGCGATTTACGGTATTGGCCGCACACGCGCTTATGCGATTTGTGCGTCGACTGCCGTTGAGCCTACCAAGAAGGTCAAGGATCTCAGCGATGCTGAGCTTGACAAACTGCGCGACGAAATCGGCAAGTACACTGTAGAAGGCGACCTGCGCCGTGAAGTAACCATGAGCATCAAGCGTCTTATGGACCTTGGCTGCTATCGTGGTTTCCGTCACCGCAAGGGACTGCCTGTTCGTGGTCAGCGTACTCGCACTAATGCACGTACCCGCAAGGGTCCGCGCAAGCCGATCGCCGGCAAGAAGTAATTTAAGGATTCCTAAGTTATGGCTAAAGCAAACACAGTGCGTGTACGGAAGAAAGTCAAAAAGAGTGTGTCTGAAGGGATCGTGCATGTGCATGCATCTTTCAATAACACAATCATAACCATCACCGATCGCCAAGGGAATGCACTTTCTTGGGCTACCTCGGGCGGTGCTGGTTTTAAAGGCTCTCGGAAGAGTACACCTTTCGCTGCGCAGGTCGCGGCGGAAGCAGCTGGTAAAGTTGCCCAAGAATATGGTGTAAAGAACCTCGAAGTTCGTATCAAGGGTCCGGGCCCGGGTCGTGAATCTGCTGTGCGTGCATTGAACGCACTGGGTTTCAAGATCACCAGCATTTCGGATGTTACGCCTATTCCGCACAACGGCTGCCGTCCGCCGAAGAAGCGTCGTATCTGACCTGGAGTAAGAAATGGCTCGTTATATTGGTCCTAAATGTAAACTTTCCCGTCGTGAAGGCGCGGATCTTTTTTTGAAGAGCGCACGTCGCTCGCTTGATAGCAAGTGCAAGCTGGAACAAGCCCCAGGCCAGCACGGTGCCAAGGCCCCCCGTCTTTCGGACTTTGGCCTGCATTTGCGTGAAAAGCAAAAGATCCGTCGTATCTACGGTGTTCTGGAACGTCAGTTCCGCCGTTATTTCGAGGCTGCTTCCAGCACCAAGGGTTCTACAGGTGAAAATCTGTTGAAGCTTCTGGAATCACGTCTTGATAACGTTGTATATCGCATGGGTTTTGGCTCTACCCGTGCAGAATCGCGTCAAATTGTTTCTCATTGCGCCATTACGGTTAATGGTGTAGTGGTCAATGTGCCGTCGTATCAGGTTAAGGCCGGCGATGTGGTTGCTGTTCGTGAAAAAGCTAAAAAGCAAGCACGAATCCAAGAAGCTTTGTCTTTGGCTGAAGGTATTGGTTTCCCGAGTTGGGTTCAAGTTGATGCTAAGAAAATGGAAGGCATGTTCAAGAACATGCCTGAACGTTCCGATCTGTCCAGCGATATTAATGAAGCGCTGGTCGTGGAATACTATTCTAAGTAATTAACTGAACCGGTCGGACAAGGGATACTGACATATGCAAAACAACGCAAATGAATTGCTCAAGCCGCGCATTATTGATGTGCAGGCAGTGAGTGCGTCCCATGCCAAAGTTGTCATGGAACCCTTTGAGCGTGGATATGGCCATACACTGGGCAATGCCCTACGCAGAATCCTGTTGTCGTCGATGGCTGGTTTCGCCCCGACTGAAGTCAAGATTGAGGGTGTTGTTCATGAGTACTCCGCACTTGATGGTGTACAAGAGGATATCGTTGATATTCTGTTGAACCTCAAGGGCGTTGTACTCAAACTGCATGGTCGCGAATCTGTTGTGCTGAATCTTTCTCGTGAAGGTGAAGGTCCAGTCAAGGCTAGCGATATCCAGTTGCCACATGATGTTGACGTTGTAAATCCTGACCATGTCATCGCGCACCTCTCAGCAGGCGGCAAGTTGAACATGGAAATCAAGGTTGAAAAGGGTCGTGGTTATCAACCTGCGCCTGTTCGTCTTGCCAAGGATGAAAATCGTACGATCGGCAATATCATGCTCGATGCATCGTTCAGTCCGGTGCGTCGCGTAAGCTACCAGGTTGAAAGTGCGCGTGTTGAACAGCGTACTGATTTGGATCGTCTCGTCATTGATGTTGAAACCAATGGTGTGATTGAACCAGAGCAGGCTGTCCGCGAAGCTGCACGCATGCTGATTGATCAGCTTTCTGTTTTTGCTGATCTGCAGGGTACCCCAGCTCCGGAAGAGAAACCGCAGGCTCCGCAAATCGATCCGATTTTGCTGCGTCCGGTAGATGATCTCGAATTGACAGTGCGTTCTGCGAACTGTCTCAAGGCCGAGAATATCTATTACATCGGTGATCTCATCCAGCGTACTGAAACTGAACTGCTTAAGGCACCGAATCTTGGCCGCAAGTCGCTAAATGAAATCAAGGAAGTGCTTGCCTCCAAGGGGCTATCCCTCGGTATGCGTCTTGAAAATTGGCCGCCGGCAGGCTTGGAAAAGCCCTGACAGGCTGATTTAGAAAGGAACTGACAAATGCGTCATCGTCTTGCTAACCGCAAACTGAATCGCACGACTAGTCATCGTCTTGCGATGTTGCGTAACTTGGCTAATGCCTTGTTGCGTCATGAACTGATCAAGACTACTCTTCCCAAAGCCAAAGAACTTCGCCGTGTGGCGGAACCTCTGATTACTTTGGGCAAGAATCCGTCTTTGGCTAATCGCCGTTTGGCTTTTTCGCGTACGCGTGACCGTGAAATCGTTGTGAAGTTGTTCGACGTTCTCGGCCCTCGCTATGCTGCCCGTAACGGTGGTTATCTGCGTATTCTTAAGTGTGGCTTCCGTCAGGGCGACAATGCTCCTATGGCATATGTTGAACTGGTTGACCGCCCTGAAGATGCTGAAGTTGTAGAAGCTGCTGAATAATATCAGCGCTTTTAATGAAAAAGCCAACTTTCGAGTTGGCTTTTTTTATGGTTTAGTTGCAAGTGCCAGCCATGTGGCTGCTGGTGTGATGCCATACCATTGCCATTCACGTGCAACGTCAATGGCGATTTTCTGAATCAGGCTATGTGTGCCATCTGGGTCGAGTCCGATCAATGTTGAAGCTTCCTTGAGGTCATCCGGTAGACCAGGATCTTGCCAACCGTTGTTTATGTGACGTGCGACGCTTGTGGCGACCAGAACGGTTCGAACACGCGGTTCGTCTTTAAATCTTTCATCAAGTAAATGTCGCATCAGCTGCGGCAGATGCCATTTCTGTAACAGCGCCAAATGCAATTCGTGTAGAGAAATTCCGAGTACAGTACGCTGTGCATCACGACTCCGCATGCCCGGATTGCTGCGCATAAGCTCGGAAATGCGCATGGCCAGTACTGGTGCTTCTACCCACAGCAAAATCTCGGCTGTATTGTGCAGTAGCACGGCTGTCGAAATTTCTGCGGGGTCCAGGTCGCGCCGGCGTGTGGCTATGCCTGATGCAATGCGTGCGGCGAGATAGGCACGATAGCAGACACGTTTGCAGCCTTGTAGTGCCTCTGGGTAGCTGGCAAGTTTGTTTTCCAGGCTGTGACTGGCGCCGAACGAACGAAAGAACCCACTCAGGCCAATCATGAGTAGGATTCGATCCAGTGTTGTGACGTCAGTAATCTGGCTGGTGTGACGGTGCGATTCAAGATAGCGTACCAGTCTCAGCGAAAGCAATGGATCGTGAATTACCAGGTTGGTAATGTCGCGTAACCCGATATCATCCAGTTTGCCATTCAGCTCACGGATTTTGGCTTGCGAGCTGGCAAGAATGGGCAATTCCTGTGTGGAGAAGTACTGTACCCAGCTGTTCAGATCATGCAGCGGTGCTTCAAGCATCCTAGTCCTTTAAATCGAGACTCATTTTTATAATTATGGCACGTTATGTAATCGGTGATATCCAAGGGTGTTTTGACGAACTTACCTTGTTGTTGGACAAGATTGGATACGTCCCCGGGGTCGACCGATTGTATCTGGTTGGCGATCTGGTCAATCGAGGTCCCGACTCGCTGAAGGTATTGCGTTGGGCCTTTCAGGAGCGGGCGCATGTGCAAACCGTATTGGGTAATCATGATCTGCATTTGCTGGCTTGTGCCATGGGTGTGGGCAAGCTTAAGCAGGGCGATACCCTGGCTGAAATTCTGACCGCGGATGACCGTGTGGCATTGCTGGATTGGTTGCGTTCTCAGCCACTTCTGATCACGCTGGATGATGTAATGATTGTGCATGCTGGCATTATGCCGGCATGGGATGAAGACTTGGCGCGCGCACTGGCTGATGAGGTTTCCTCCGTGCTTGCCGGGCATGACTACCGAGCTTTTCTGCTGAACATGTATGGCAATCATCCTGGCGCGTGGTCAGAAAATTTATGTTCGCTGGATCGAATGCGTCTTGCCGTTAATGCGTTTACTCGCATGCGAATGGTGGCTGCGTCAGGAACGCTGGATTTTAAATTCAAGGGTGAATTGGAAAGGGCACCGAAGCAGTTGGTGCCCTGGTTTGACTTTCCATTGCGGGTGCCGAAGCAGCACCGAATTGTGTGTGGACACTGGTCAGCACTGGGTTTGTTCTTGCGGGAAGATGTCTGGTCTCTGGATACCGGCTGTGTCTGGGGCGGCTGTTTGACCGCTATCAGGCTGGAGGATGGTGAGGTTTTCCAGGTACAGGCGCTACGGCGCTACCAGGATTCGGTCGATTGAACCATGCAGTGTCCGTATGCTCGCTTCAATTGCCTGCGCTGCATCGCGTCGATTCATGCTTTGTGATGCATGTATGGGTGGCAGGTAATGCACACGAATGACCAAGCCTTCGTGGCCAAGCAGCTTCCAGACGGATTCTCCAAGGCTGATGTCATCGCAGTACGCGGCTGCGTTGGTGCGTTTGCCGTGATCGTCCAGATACTGGATGCATGCAGGCTGCAGCAGTGCCCGGCACTCCATGGCCGGCTGCAACAAGGATGATCGAAATGGACGGATATGCTGGCCATCTGTACTGGTTCCTTCCGGAAATACGGCAATGTGGTCACCTTGTATCAGCGCTGTTTTTATTGCCTCATTGATCCGGGCCGTATCGCGTTTGTTATCGCGGTTGATGAATAATGTTCCGGTTCCTCGGCAAAGTCTGCCAATGATTGGCCAGGCTGAGACTTCAGACTTTGCAACAAAGCGTGCGGTGAATGCACTATTGAGTGCAAAGATATCCAGCCACGAGATATGGTTGGCCAAAATCAGTGCTGATTTTGAGGAGTCTGGCAATTCACCGTGGATTTCCACGCGAATTCCAAAAATGCGAACAAGTTTTTGCGACCAGTTCTTGATATGCCTGCGACGTTTGTGTCCGCTGCAGTGGGGGAAATGCAGCGCGATAATGCCAAGGCCTGTTGCGATATGCATGCTGAGCCGGATGAAACGCACGAGGCGACGGCAATCTGCCCCCAAGTTAGTTGGTAAAAACATCATTTTTCAGGAAGTGGCGCGCATATCGCTGATTGATATGCTGCATGGGTAAAAGAACGAGGAAATCCGCAGTGTTGAAATCCGGATCCCACGCCGGTGCGCCGCAGATCATGGCGCCTGCGCGCAAATAGCCTTTGATGAGCGGAGGTGTCTCGATTGGCATGTCCTGATAAAGGGCATCCACAGGAAGCGGACAGCGCGGCGTGACATGCCATTGCGCTGGTGCAAGATGATTTTTGACCAACTCATGATACAGGCTGGCCGCATGATGGCCGCCATCAGCCATGCTGACGCTCGCGCAACCCATCAAATATTGATAGCCGTGCATTTGCATGTACTGGGCGAGTCCTGCCCATAGCGTGGAAATCACCGCACCGGATCGATATTCCGGGTGGACACAGGAGCGACCAACCTCAACCAGCTGGTTGCGTAAGTTCTTGAGACGAGTCAGGTCAAATTCCGTGTCGGAGTAATAGCTACCGAGTCGACGTGCCGCATCGGGGCGCAGGATGCGGTACGTGCCCACAACCTCGCCGCTCTCGCCATGCTGGACAATGAGGTGATCACAATATGGATCAAATAAATCCTGATCCAGGCCGGGTTCCCGCGATTTGATGCGGGCGCCCATTTCTTCTGCGAAAACCTGATAGCGCAATGCCTGAGCCGCGCGGACATCTGATTCGGATTGTGCCAGGCAAAACGATAGGCGATGGGGCCTGGATGGTTGAATGCGTGGGGGTGTATCAAGTTGCAGCATCGTTGTTTCTCCAGTAACTGGACGAAACAATAATGCTGACGTGTGACGAGGCTGTGACTATTGCATGACGGATTCGTGATCGATGCTGTCGGATTCAATGGGAATACGATAGCTGCCATCTGCCCACTGTCCAAGATCTATCTGACGGCAACGCGCAGAACAGAATGGGCGGTATTTATTGTCGGGATGGTAGGCTGCCTCTTGGCCGCATTGCGGGCAGCGGACTTTACGTTGGGTAGTGTTCACAGATTGCAGTAGCCAATGGTGAACGGAATGTCATCTGCTACAAGTTTTGTTCTGTCGCCGGTGGTGGATGGGCAGACAAAGCGGATGTTGATGGCGTAACGATTGGCGGAGAGTTCTGGAATGGCAGCCAGTTGTGAGTCCAGGGAAATACGCAGCATTTGCACTGACTTTCCCCCCGACATTTGTTGAAATACCCCGTTTTTGGCAGTGTAGGTGTTGGTTTTGCATGAGTCGCGCAATAACCGCAACACAATTTCCAGGCCGTGATGAATTGGCAGTAGTGGTGTTAGCCAGCTGCGCAGATCTTTTTGGCGGACTTCCGCACTTTGTTGTCGCCAGAAATGATAGGAGGGTAGGTCGAACTCACACACGCCGCCGGGAATGCTGATGCGCTGTTTGATGGCCATCAGCCATTCGTTATCGCGCAAATGCTGTCCAAACTTTCCAGTCATGTCGAGTAAGCGTGCGTGCGTGCTTTCAATCTCCGTGAGTACGCTTTCCAGGATTTCTTCTGACACATCTGGGTTGTAACGGAGCGCAATCAGGGCAAGCCGCTGACGTTCCAGTTCCTGCAGCAGATCAGATTTCAGATCGGCCCGGCCAGCAACCTCCATGATTTCAAACAGGCCAAGCAGCGCAGCATGATGATCCAGCGCATGTTCCTGCTCCACGTAATAGACCGTACGATCATAAAGATCCTCCAGGCGCAGCAGCGTCCGGATACGTTCGTTGGTGGGAAACTCATAATGGATCACTAAGGGCACCGTTCAGTTGGTTCAATGGGGCTGCGTGCCGCCGATTTCAAAGTGTCTATTGTACGCTATTGGCCAGCATCAGATAGCGCTGATGTAAACGGGTTACTTGCGCATCGAGCAGCTCGAGGCTTCCGTTGTTAAGGATGATGTCATCTGCATTCAGCAAGCGCGTCTGGCGACTGATTTGCGTTGCCATGATGGCAAGGACTTCATGGAAGGATAGCTGGCTGCGGTTCATTACTCGCGCGATCTGTTCTTCTTCCGGGCAATCCACGACAACCTTGCGCTGAATGAACGTCTTGAATGAAGACTTTTCAAACAGCAGCGGAACTACAAGCATGGTGTAGGGGGCGGTGGTAGGGGTGGTGATGATTTGTTCTGTCTGCGCCAGGATGAGTGGGTGGAATATGCTTTCCAGCTTGGTTCGTGCGACGGGGTCGGAAAATACCAATGAACGCATGCGCGCTCGGTCCATGGTGCCATTCGGGCAAATAAATTCGGAGCCGAATTCTTGCGCGATGGCAATCAGCGCTGGTGAGGGGGGCTTTGACAGGGCGTGACTGATTTCGTCCGTATCGACCACGCGCACGCCGTGTTGCGCGAAAAGTTGTGCTGCGCAACTTTTACCTGAGCCAATTCCGCCGGTGAGACCGACAATAAATTGATCAGGACAAGCCATACCAGGCAACCAATGACGAGCCCCAATACATGGCAAGGAGTCCGGCGATTCCGAGATAAGGACCAAATGGCATGGGTTTGCCCATGCCGTGGCGCGATAGCAGGATCAGCAGTATGCCCAATAGTGCGCCGCTGAGCGATGAAAGCAAAATAATGACCGGGAGCATCTGCCAGCCCAGCCAAGCGCCGAGTGCTGCGAGCAGCTTGAAGTCGCCATAGCCCATCCCTTCTTTGCCGGTGACCAGCTTGAATGCCCAGTACACGCTCCATAGGGAAAGATAACCTGCTGCGGCACCGATGACAGCATCGGCAAGCGGCACAAAGCCTGAGTCAAGGTTGAACAGCAATCCCAGCCATAGTAGCGGCAGGGTCAGGCTGTCAGGCAGCAGGCTGGTATCGGCATCAATAAAAATCAAGGCGATGATGAACCAGGCAAAAACCATGGCACCCAGTGCATGGTAGCTGGCACCGTAGTGCCACACGATCCCGGTCGAGATCATGCAGGTAAGGAGTTCGACCAGCGGGTAGCGTACGCTGATACCTGCTTTGCATTTGCTGCAACGTCCGCGCAGCAGCAGCCAGCTGATTACGGGAATGTTTTCCCAGGCGCGGATCTGGTGGCCGCAGTGCGGGCAGGTGGAGCGCGGCGTTACCAGGTTGAATGCCGCTGGTGCGGGAATGTCGGCATCATCGGCCAAATCCAGACAAGCGCATTCATGCCGAAAACCGTTTTCCAGCATGATGGGTATGCGATGAATGACTACATTAAGGAAGCTGCCGATCAGCAGTCCCAATAATCCGGCCAGCGTAAGCAGCCAGATGAAATCAGTATTCAGCCAGTCCATTAACCTACTGCCGCCCCCATCTTGAAGATCGGCAAGTACATGGCAATCACCAGCCCGCCAATCAGAACACCCAGTACCACCATGATGATTGGTTCCATCAGGCTGGAAAGTGCCTCGACAGCGTTGTCGACCTCTTCTTCGTAATAGTCGGCAACCTTGCCGAGCATGGCATCAAGCGATCCCGACTCCTCGCCGATCGATACCATTTGCTGCATCATGTTGGGAAATATGCCTGTGTTCTGCAGCGCAATCGTCAGACTGGTGCCGGTGGAGACTTCCGACTGAATGCGCTGGGTGGCGATCTTGTAGAGGTGGTTGCCGGCAGCGCCTCCCACGGAATCGAGTGAATCCACCAGTGGAACGCCTGCGGCAAACATGGTGGATAGGGTACGAGCCCAGCGTGCGAGCGTGGCCTTGCGGACGATCTCTCCCAGGACTGGCAGCTTGAGCACAAATCGATCCATAAAGATTTGTACCGATTCCAGTCGACGCCATGCTTTCAAAAAAGCGTACACGCCGCCAAATATGCTGCCGAAAATCAAATACCAATAGTCGACAAAGAAGTCTGAGATGGCCATGACCAGCAGGGTTGGGGCGGGTAAATCTGCACCAAAGCTGGAGAAGAGATCCTTGAATGCAGGGATCACGAAGATCATGATGATTGCTGTAATTACAAAGGCGGCAACGATGATGGATGCAGGATAAAACATTGCCGATTTGATCTTTTTCTTGACCCCGAGAATCTTCTCTTTGTATGTGGCGAGGCGAGCGAGCAATGTGTCCAGAATCCCGGCCTGCTCGCCTGCTTGTACCAGATTGCAGTACAGGCTATCGAAATAGGCAGGGTGCTTGCGAAATGCCTGGTTGAGCGATGAGCCGGTCTCGATATCTGCCTTGATGTCCATCAGCAGACGTGTGACAGAAGGGTTGCTGTGTCCCTTGGCGACGATGTCGAAGGAGGTCAGCAACGGCACGCCAGATTTCATCATCGTGGCCAATTGCCGCGTAAACATGGTGATGTCGGTGTCGGTGATTTTTCGTCCCGCCCGCAGCCGCTGTTTTTTGATCTGCAGGACCAGAATGCCTTGCCGGCGTAGCGTGTTTTTGACCACATTCTCGCCACTGGCGCGCATTTCGCCCTTTATGATTTTGCCGGCCTTGTCCTTGCCTTCCCACTGGAAGGTGAACTCCTTGACCTTAACGGCTGTTTTTTTGGCGGGTGCTGCCATTGGGAGGGTCTCCTGGCTGGTGTGTCTTATTCATTGGTGACGGCCATAACCTCTTCCAGTGAGGTTAGTCCTTGCTTGACCTTGATCAAACCGGACTGGCGCAGGTCTCTGACGCCTTCGCGCCGAGCCTGATCGGCAATATCGATGGCATTGCCGCCCTGCATGACCAACCGGTTCATTTCATCCGTGATGGGCATGACCTGATAAATGCCAACGCGTCCCTTGTAGCCGGTATTTTTGCACTGGTCGCAGCCTACCGGGCGGTAGGTTGTCCAGTTGCCGTCAAGATCGCTTTCCGAAAAACCTGCTTCAAGCAGCGCCGGAGCCGGAATCTCGATGGGGGCTTTGCAGGCGGGGCAAAGGCGCCTGGCCAGCCGTTGCGCCGTGATCATGATGACAGAGGAGGCAATGTTGAAGGCCGGTACCCCCATGTTAAGCATCCGGGTCAGGGTTGAGGGGGCATCGTTGGTATGCAATGTCGAGAATACCATGTGGCCAGTCTGGGCTGCCTTGATGGCGATGTCGGCTGTTTCGTAATCGCGGATTTCGCCGACCATGATGACATCCGGATCCTGGCGTAAAAATGCCTTGAGCGCGACAGAGAAGGTGAGCCCGGCCTTTTCATTCACGTTGACCTGATTGATCCCGGCCAGGTTGATTTCGGCCGGATCTTCCGCGGTTGAAATGTTGATATCAGGCTTGTTCAGCAAATTCAGGCAGGTATAAAGCGAGACGGTTTTGCCTGATCCGGTTGGGCCTGTTACCAATACCATGCCATAAGGGCGCTGGATCGCATTGAGCAGCGCTTCCTTTTGGTCGGGGTCATAGCCAAGCGCATCGATGCCGAGCGTGGCCGAGGTCGGGTCGAGAATCCGCATACAGATTTTTTCGCCGTGCAGCGTTGGCAATGTGGACACCCGAAAATCGATAGCGCGATTTTTGGATAAAACCAGTTTCATGCGCCCGTCTTGCGGAATGCGTTTTTCTGATATATCGAGTTTGGAAATGACCTTGATGCGCGAGGCGATTTTTTCCTTGAATGCCAGCGGAGGCTGGGCAATATCGCGCAGCACGCCATCCTGCCTGTAGCGGATCCGATAGAACTTTTCAAAGGGTTCAAAGTGGATATCCGAACAGCCGCTATTGATCGCATCCAGCAAAATTTTCTGGATATATTTGACGACGGGCGCGTCATCAACTTCGGCATTAACGGCGGCATCTGGCTGTGTTTCTTCTTCTCCGCTGCTGATTTCCAGTTCGGCGACATCCATCACCATGTTCTTGATGTTGGCTCCGCTTGCCTCGACCAGTTTGTCGATCATGGTTGACAACTTCGGGTCTTCGACCACGATCAATTCAACCTGGAGCCCTGTCTGGAAGCGGACTTCTTCAACGGCTTGAATATTGGTGATGTCGGAAATGCCGATAAACAGCTTGGTTGCGCCGCGTTTGAAGAGTGGCACAATGCGTTGTGCCAGCATGACCTTGATGTCCAGCACGCCTTGCGGAATATAGGCTGAATCGATTTGGTCAAGATCAAGCATTGGATAGCCAAATGCCTGCGAGCAAAAGCCGGCAATATCCAGTGCCGACATTTTTTTGCTGCGGATCAGGTGCTCGATAAAGGGTGTTTTGCTAGTGCTTGCTGCAGTCTGCAATGCAGCGGCATCGGCTTCGCTGATCAGGTTGTGCTGAGCAAGCAAGCGTGCAAGGCCGGATAAATTCGGTATGTCCATGGCAGTTCTATCTCAATCGGCGTATTCAGACTATCTGGGTGCCTGCCGGAATTCAAGCAACTCGCCGGGCATTGGCAGTCTAGCAGATCTGAGGTTTTTTCGGCGAAGGGATCAATTGAGGGCGGGTGCTGCATTTCCGATGCGGTACTGGCGTGGTGGGGAGTTCATGCAATGCTCAATCAATTGCGGGAACGAGATCGATCTTTGTATTGATGTGTTTCAATGGTGATGGGCATGCCCTGCTGGGCAGCATTTGCGGTGAGGTATTTACGGTCGATACCGGGTACGGCAGAGACTGGAATTGTCAAACTCGATGCAGGATGAATTCAAGAACAAAACGCGTGCCAATATAGCCGAGGAATAGCAGGAGATAACCTGCCAGGGTCCAGTTGGCGGCAAATCGTCCACGCCATCCTCGCAGAATGCGGCCAGCCAGTAAGGTGCCAAATGCAAGCCAGGCAATGCCCGAAAATGCAATCTTGTGATTGAATGCGATGGGGTGTCCCCATACGTGTTCTGCGAACAAAGTTCCGCTTGTAAGCGCCAGAGTCAGGAGCGCAAAGCCCAGCCAGAGGCATAGAAAAAGCAGCCTCTCCAAGGTAAGTAGTGGCGGTAATGCGTGCTGGAGCAGGTTCGTTCGCGGGTGATGCAGGCGTCGGTCTGCAAATCGCATCAGCAAGGCTACTGCTGCTGCGTTGGTGAGCATGCTGTATGCCAGCATGGCCAGCAGCAAATGCATGCGCGCCAGCGGCGTCAGTGTATAGCTCAGGGCGGGGCCGCTTGGCAGCAGTAGCGATAACAGCAGAAAGATGGCCGCAAGGCTGAGCAGGATGGTCAGTGGTGCTTGAAGTCGCCACACGATTTGTCCGGCCAGATAGATGGCCAGAGCCAGCCAGGCAATCAGGGAGAGTGCCTCGGCAACTCCGAAATGCAGGGTCTGCGGGTGGGTGAATGGGGTGAAGATCGCCGTTCCGTGCAGGAGCAGGCCAATGCCAAGCAATGCAAGCTCGATGCTGATAGGCGCGCCCCTGCCGGCTCGCTTGCCGGAACAAGTGATGCCTGCCAGTACAAGATAAATTGCAAGAGCAGCCAGAGCGAACCAGGGCACGGTGCTAACTTCGGTTAAAATGGGCGTCTATGAAGTCTAACAGAGCGGGAAGTCAGGTGGCAGCCCGCTGCAGGAGAAATGCATGCTCGACAATCTATCGAATCGTCTGTCAGGGGTCGTCAAGACTTTGCGCGGCCATGCGCGGCTGACCGAAGCCAATATCCAGGATGCCCTGCGAGAAGTGCGCATGGCGCTGCTTGAGGCAGATGTGGCCTTGCCTGTGGTCAAGCAATTTATCCATGATGTCAAACGGCGGGCGCAAGGGCAGGAAGTCATTGGCAGTCTGACGCCGGGTCAGGCCGTGATCGGTGTGGTGTATGAAGAGCTGACCAAGCTGATGGGGGTGCATAACGATGCGCTCAATCTGGCGGCGGTGCCGCCGGCTGTGATTCTGATGGCGGGTCTGCAGGGGGCGGGCAAGACCACGACATCGGGCAAGCTGGCAAAGCTTTTGAAGGAAACACAGAAAAAGAAGGTCCTGCTGGTCTCGACTGACGTGTATCGCCCCGCTGCGATTGAACAGTTGAAAACGCTGGCGGCGCAGTTGGAAGTGGAGTGGTTTCCCTCTGATGTGGGCCAGAAGCCCGCAGCCATTGCGCTGGCCGCGCTGGATCATGCCAAACGCCATTTCCATGATGTGCTGATCGTCGATACGGCGGGTCGTCTGGCGATCGACGAGGCCATGATGGCCGAAATCAAGGCCCTGCATGTGGCAGTCAAGCCTATCGAGACCTTGTTTGTGGTGGATGCCATGCAGGGCCAGGATGCGGTGAATGTGGCGCAGGCGTTTAACGAGGCATTGCCGCTCACCGGTGTGATCCTGACCAAACTCGATGGCGATTCGCGTGGCGGCGCCGCACTGTCGGTACGTCATGTAACCGGCAAGCCGATCAAGTTTATCGGCGTGGGTGAAAAACTGACCGGACTGGAGCCATTTTATCCGGACCGGATGGCTTCGCGCGTGCTGGGCATGGGCGATGTGCTGTCGCTGATCGAGGATGTGCAGAAGACGGTCGATCAGGAAGAAGCGCTCAAGATGATGAAGAAGGTCAAGTCCGGCAAGGGCTTTGATCTGGAAGACTTCAAGAGCCAGATTCTGCAGATGAAGAAAATGGGTGGCATGGGCGCGCTCATGGACAAATTGCCCGGCCAGTTGTCGCAGGCGGCTGCGGCAACCGATCCGCAGGTGGCGGACAAGGCCGTTGCGCGGCTGGAGGGGATTATCAATTCGATGACGCCGGCCGAGCGTCGCAATCCCGATCTGATCAAGGCTTCGCGCAAGCGCCGAATTGCGATGGGGGCCGGGGTGCAGGTGCAGGAAGTCAATCGACTGCTCAAGCAGTTCGAGGAAATGCAGAAGATGATGAAAATGTTCAGCAAGGGGGGCATGGGTAAGTTGATGCGCGCCATGAAGGGCATGAAAGGCATGATGCCAGGCATGTAATGGCCGCCGTCCGGCAGAAGAGCCAACCGTTTTGCACGCACTTCTTGCCTGCATTGTTGGCTTTGCCGTAAAATGCCCGGCTTTTCCGATTAAACAATGCCCGTAATGGGTCAGGGATAAAACAATGGTTGTGATTCGTCTTGCCCGTGGTGGCGCCAAGGACCGTCCTTTCTACAACGTGGTAGTGGCTGATTCCCGCAATCGTCGTGATGGCCGCTTCATCGAGCGTATCGGTTTCTATAATCCGCTTGCGGCCGAGAGCGAAGAAGGCGTTCGCTTCGCGATGGATCGCGTGAGCTACTGGCTTGGTGTTGGCGCTCAGCCGTCCGAGACTGTTGCTCGCCTGCTCAAGGGCTATAAAGTCGCTTGATCTCTGTCGTGACAGAAAAAAACAAGGCCTCACCGACGACCATGCTGTCAGTTCCTGATGATCTGACAGTGATGGGTTATGTCAGCGGGGCTTTTGGCATTCGTGGCGAGATCAACGTGGTCGCCGATACCGAGTATGCCGATAGCCTGTTTGATTACCCGGTCTGGTGGCTGGGGCGAGATGGCAACTGGAAGCCGTATACCCTGATCAAGGGCGGCATGCACACCAAGAAGCTTGCAGCGCAGCTTGATGGCGTGAATGATCGCGATCAGGCATTTGCGCTCCGGGGGTGCGAAGTTGCCGTGCCACGCAGCCAAATGCCGGCGCCTGCTGATGATGAGTACTACTGGGTCGATCTGATCGGCCTGGAAGTCCGCAATATGCAGGACGAGCGTCTTGGCGTGGTCGAACGCCTGTTTGCTACCGGTGCTAATGATGTCCTGGTAGTCCGGGATGGCGACACCGAGCGGCTGCTGCCGTTTGTTGCGGCGATCGTGCTCAAGGTGGACCGAACTGCCAAAGTGATCACGGTCGACTGGGGCCTGGATTACTGAGATGAGCTTGCATGTCGATGTGGTGACGCTGTTTCCGGAGATGTTCGGGGCGATCACTCAGCATGGTGTGACTCGTCGCGCAGTCGAGCTGGGCTTGTTTGATTTGCAGACGTGGAATCCTCGTGATTATGCGATGGATAACTATCGACGGGTCGATGATCGTCCTTTTGGTGGTGGTCCTGGCATGGTGATGATTCCCGAACCGCTGGAGGCCGCACTTTCCGCCGCCAAGGCGCGACAGCGTGACTTGGGTGTGGCTCCGCATGCTGTATACCTTTCGCCGCAAGGTCGCCCGCTGACCCATGCCAAGGTCATGGAGCTGGTGGCCGAGCCAGGCTTGGTATTGCTGTGCGGCCGCTATGAAGGCGTGGATGAGCGTGTGTTGCAGCGCCAGATCGATGAGGAAATCTCGATTGGTGACTATGTGCTCTCCGGTGGTGAATTGCCGGCCATGGTGCTGATTGATGCGATCGTGCGTCAGTTGCCTGGTGCATTGAACCATGCGGCAAGCGCAGAAGAAGATTCGTTTGTGGATGGGTTGCTGGATTGCCCGCATTACACCCGTCCTGAAGAATATCAGGGCATGCAAGTGCCGGATGTGTTGATGTCCGGCAATCATGCGCTGATCAGGCGCTGGCGTCTGAAACAGGCTTTGGGCCGCACCTGGTTGCGCCGCCCGGACCTGCTGCAAGGCCGCCAGCTATCAAAAGAGGAAGCTCGTCTTCTGGCTGAGTATCAGTCGGAGCATGCCCAAGCTGCTCTCTCGTGACCTTCACGGCACGGCAGAAGGAACAAGCTTCACAGATGGAGTTATGAAATGAACCTGATTCAACAACTCGAGCAGGAAGAAATCGCCCGCCTCGGCAAGACCATCCCTGAATTCGCACCTGGCGACACCGTTGTCGTGCAAGTGAAGGTGAAGGAAGGTAACCGCGAGCGTCTGCAGGCCTATGAAGGTGTTGTGATCGCCAAGCGCAATGCTGGCCTGAACAGCTCTTTCATCGTGCGCAAGATCTCGGCCGGTACCGGCGTTGAGCGTACCTTCCAGAGCTACTCCCCGCTGGTGGCTGCGATTGAAGTCAAGCGCCGCGGTGACGTGCGTCGTGCCAAGCTGTACTACCTGCGTGATCGTTCCGGCAAGTCGGCTCGTATCAAGGAAAAGCTGCCGGCCCGCAAGGCACAGCAAGCAGCAGAATAATCTGCAGCGGTCATGTGAAAAACGCAGTTCTCCGGAACTGCGTTTTTTATTTGCTGTGCATGGCAGAATGGCGTTTTGGTATGTGCGAGGTACGCCATGGAGGAATGTTACGACGCGGTGATTGCGTCGCCAGTTGGATCGCTGGGTTTACTGGCGAAAAATGACCAATTGTCGGCAATCGAGTTCTTGGGGGATGGCGTGGTTTTAAGGCCGCCGCAGACTGCGCTATTGCAGGAAGTGCAACGGCAGTTGGATGCCTGGTTTGATAACCCTGCTTTCCACTTTGATTTGCCGTACTGCCTGGAAGGCACCTTATTTCGGCGCAAGGTGTGGGAACAAATTGCGCGCATTCCCTGCGGACAGGTGCTTACCTATGCGGATATCGCAAGGGAATTGCACACTTCGCCACGTCCGGTTGGCGGTGCCTGCGGTGCGAATCCGTTGCCCTTGGTAATACCTTGTCACCGCGTGGTGGCAACCCATGGCCTGGGCGGATTCAATGCCAGGCGAGGCGGGGTGGATTGGCTACCGATCAAACGCTGGCTGTTGGCGCATGAACAATCCTGTTGAATGCAGCCTGCCTGCTTCTGCGCAGGTGTTGATTGATGAGTTTATCGACGCGGCCTGGCTTGGGGATGGCTTGTCTGCCAATACCATGCTGGGTTATCGGCGTGATCTGGCCATCTGGGCGGGCTGGCTGCATACGCAGGGCGAAGTTGGCCTGCTGCAGGCCGACCGGGCTTGCGTGCAAGGGTTTCTGGCTCATGCATCGGTACATGCCAAGCCGGCGACATTGGCGCGGCGCATGGCAAGCTTGCGCAGGTTTTATCGGTACTGGGTACAGAGTGGGCGGCTGGTGCAGGATCCGACCGTGGATCTGCACACGCCGGCCCGGATCAGGCCGCTGCCCAAGGCTATCCCTGAGGATAGGATCGAAGCGCTGCTCAATGCCCCGGATGTGGATTTACCAGCAGGGCTGCGCGATCGTGCCATGCTGGAGTTGATGTATGCCACGGGTTTGCGCGTATCCGAACTGGTAACGTTGCCGCTTGCGCAAATCCACCTGCGCGAGCGCTTCGTGCAGGTGCTGGCGGGCAAGGGGGGCAAGCAGCGGCTGGTGCCCATGGGGGAAATGGCAACATCGTGGCTGGAGCGCTACCTGACCGAATCCCGTCCTTTATTGCTGGCTGGCCGGCAGTTGCCCGAAGCATTTCCGAACCAGCGTGGCGAGGCGCTGACCCGACAGGGTTTCTGGTTCATCATCAAGCAATATGCCGCAGCGGCGAGCATCCCGGCACCACAGCTGACCCCCCATGCATTACGCCACTCCTTTGCGACGCATTTGCTCAATCATGGGGCTGACTTGCGCGTGGTGCAGATGTTGCTCGGGCATGCCGATATCACGACCACGCAGATTTATACCCAGGTAGCCGCCGCACGCCTGAAAGCCCTGCATGCGGAACACCACCCGCGTGGCTAACTCTCCAGCAGCTTGACCAGTTCCGGTACCTGCTCGAACAAATCGCCCTCCAGCACATAATCGGCATGGCGGCAGATCGGTGCGCAGGGATCCTTGTTGATGGCGACGATGATGCGGCTATCGCGCATGCCGGCCAAGTGCTGTGCAGCACCGGATAGTCCGATCGCGAAATAGAACTCTGGTGCGACGATGGTACCGGTCTGGCCTATTTGCGCGGCATTGTCGACGAATCCGGCATCAACGGCTGACAGGGTTGCGCCAATGGCTGCACCCAGTCGACTGGCCAGAGGGGCGATCACGGTTTGAAATTTTTCAGCAGATTGCAGCCCGCTGCCACCACTGACCACAATCCGCGCTTCCGACAGCTTCGGCCATTCGCCATGCGTGCGGGTCTGCTCGATCCAGTGCGAATGGCGGCCGGCGTGCGGCATTTCCACGCATTGAATCAATGCCGGCACTTGCTGGCCGGCTGGTGGGTATGAGGCTGGGCGAAGGCTGAGTATCTGCACTTGGCTGGTGTTGTGCCAGGTTGCCAAGACTTCGCCCGCATGAATCGGCCCCGCCATCGTATCCGGTGTGTCAATGGCGATGATGTCCGAAAGCATGGGGCAATCGAGCAATGCCGCGGTGCGCGGTAGCGTGGCTTTGCCTTGTGCGGACGTTGCCGCGAGCAGGACTGTGGCCGCAGTTTGGTGTGCACACTGCGCCAGCAGGGCTGCCAAGGGCTCTTCCGGCCGGTGTGCCAGTGCCGGGTCATCCGCCATTAACACCTGATTGACACCAGCAATCTCGCTGGCCGCGTTGGCAATGGGTGCAATCGCATGACCGGCCACCAGCAGGCTGATGGTATCGCCAAGCCGGCGTGCCGCACTGAGCAGGCACCGCGTGCTGGCATGCAGCGTGTGTCCGTCATGCTCGGCCAAAACCAGTACATGCCGGCGGGGGCGAGAGAGGTCTGATTCTGTTTGACTGGGTGTGATGGATGCCTCCCGCAGCCCTTCTTGCCGCAGCCAGTTCAATAGTTCGGCGGCGCTATGCGTATGGCGGGCAGGGCGGCGAGGTGGCGGGGCGGCAACACGCAAAGTCTTGATGTCCGGTGTTGGTAGATTTGCCAGTTCTGCGGCAGCCAGTATTTCGATATTTTTCTTCTTGGCCTGCAGCAGTTGCGGCAGCTTTACATAGCGCGGATTGGCCAGGCGCAGGTCTGCCGTGATCACGGCAGGCAGGGGCAATGCGAGCGTTTCCTGCCCGCCCTCGATTTCGCGGGTGATGCGCAGTTGTCCGGCATCCATTTGCATGGCAGAGGCAAAGCAGCCTTGCGGCCAGCCGAGTAGCCCTGCCAGCATTGGCCCGACCTGGGCGCAGCCGGTATCGCTGGATTGTTTGCCGAGCATGACCAGATCAGGTGCTTCCTGCTGGACGATGGCCTGCAGCAAGCGGGCAAGTGCCAGGGGTTCCAGTGTTGAGTGGGTATCGATGCGCACGGCTCGATCGGCCCCAAGTGCCAGCGCGTGGCGCAGGGCTTCCTGGCTGCCGCTATCTCCGATCGTAACCGCAACGATTTCTTCTACCAGCCCGGCTTCCTTCCACTGGATTGCCTTTTCCAGGGCTGCTTCGTCGAATGGATTGACGCGCATCGGCACGCCAGCCATATCCACCCCTGATCCATCCGGCTTCAGACGTACAGGGATGTTGCCATCGGGAACACGTTTGATTGCTACCAGCGCTTTCATGTCGACTTTCAATGCACGGACAATCGGGTATTTTGCCGCAGAGTGCCGCTCTGCATCAAAGCGGCAATTCTCCTTGCGGGCTGGCTGGCGTATCGGTCACACGGGCCTGCAGTGTGTTGGTGGCGAACTGTACTGTGATCCTTTCCTGCGGATGAGCCTGGCCGGCATCGCTGATCAGCGAGCCATCGGCATGCATGACCAGTGCGTAGCCGCGCTGCAGCGGGGTGTGCGGATTGCAGGCTTCCAGGCGTACGGCAAGGTTTGCCAGTTGCTGCTGGCGTTGCGTGATGAGTCGGCTCATGTTTTGTTGCAAGCTTCTTTTGCTGGATTCGATCTTCTGTGCATATCGATCAGCCTTTAGCCTGCTGTGCTGCAGGCGTAGTTGCAATTGCTCCAGGCGCAGGCCGCGGTAGGCGACCAGCCGCTCCGGCAGCGCATGCAGACGCTGCTGCAATCGCTGCAGTCGTTCTCGCTGGTACTGCAGGCGCTCGCCCGGGTGACGCAAGCGCCGCGCCAGCATATCCAGATGCTGCATGCGCTGCTGCAATTGCCGCTCAAGCGTGGATTGCATGCGTTGGCGCATATGCCTTAACGCATTCTGCAACTCGTTCCTGCTGGGGCAGACCAGCTCGGCTGCTGCCGTTGGCGTGGGGGCGCGTTGGTCGGCAACAAAGTCGGCAATGGTGAAATCGGTTTCGTGCCCGATCCCGCAGATGACCGGGATGGTGCAGTCGGCAATGGCACGTGCCACGATTTCCTCGTTGAACGGCCAAAGGTCTTCAATGCTGCCGCCGCCGCGGCAGATGATGAGGGTATCGACTTCATGCCGGTTGTCGGCAGTACGGATGGCGGCGGCGATCTGTCGGGCAGCATCCATGCCCTGCACGGCTGTTGGATAAAGGATCAGGGGAATGCCGGGCATGCGCCGTTTGAGTGTGGTCAGTACGTCGCGCAAGGCCGCGGCGGCAGGCGAAGTAACAATGCCGATACTGCGCGGCAGGCGCGGCAGGGGTTGCTTGCGTGCCGGACTGAACAGGCCTTCGGCCTCCAGTTTGCGCTTCAGCGCCTCGAAAGCCTCAAACAGCGCACCCAGTCCGCCCGGGCGCAAGGCTTCGATGGTGAGCTGGAAATCGCCGCGTGCCTCGTAGAGTGAAGCCACGGCCCGTGCTTCCACCCGAATGCCTTCCTGGGGGGCGAAATCGAGCAGCGCCGCCCGGTTGCGAAACATCACGCAACGAACCTGCGCGCCTGCATCCTTGAGCGTGAAATAACAGTGACCGGAATCGTAGCGTTTGAAGCCCGAGATCTCACCGCTAATCCACATGACGGGAAAGCTTCCCTCCAGCAGCAGGCGCACCTGTCGATTGAGTTCGGTAACGGATATGACATTTTCAGGGCTTGACAAGTACATGGAAACACCAATTGCCAGCTAATTTCATCCACAAAACCCTTGTTGAATGCGGGTTATGTGCACTTTGCCGGAGTGTAGTTGAGGTTGATGTTGTAACTATATGATTTTTAATGATTGTTTTTAAATGATCAAAGCGTGGTTATCTGTGGGGAATGGCGCGGCGATGCGGGTTTGCGGCCAGTTTTGCGATTTTCCCCACAAAGTTATCCACAGGGTTGTGGGTAAGGCGGGAAAGCTCAATTGCTTCACAGGTTTGCGCCTTTTCCCCTTTCGTTGTTTTGGTAATCGGGCTAAAGTTACGCCGTTTTGCAACACAACAAACAGGTTTTGTCATGCTTGCCATCATTCAGGCCGCCGGTTGGCCGATCTGGTTAATTATTGCTTCTTCCGTCGCTGTCGTGACCATCATCATCGAGCGCGCGCTTTCCTTGCGCAAATCACTGGTCTTGCCGGAAGGGCTGCTGGGCAAGGTGGTGCAGGAGTATCGCACGCGCGGCGTGACCCCGGAAATGCTGTCGCAGCTTTCCGCGTCATCCCCGCTGGGGCGCGTTTTGGCGGCAGGGCTCAAGAACGTGCGCAGTTCGCGCGAGATCATGAAGGAATCGATCGAAGAGGTCGGCAGCGTCGTCGCGCATGATCTGGATCGCTATCTTTCCACGCTGGGTACGTTTGCAGCGGTTACCCCCTTGCTTGGCCTGTTCGGAACCGTGATCGGCATGATCGAGATTTTCGGTGCGCAGACGCCAACGGGTGGCTCCAATCCTGCGGCCTTGGCGCATGGTATTTCCGTTGCACTCTACAACACGGCCTTCGGCATTATCGTGGCGGTGCCGGCGCTGATGTTCTACCGTTTTTACCGTAATCTGGTCGATGGTTACATCGTCGAGATGGAGCAGCAGGCGGTGAAACTCGTGGAAGTTGTCCACGGCGAGCGCACCAACTAAGCAGGCAGACGCGATGAAATTCAGTAAAAATCGCAGACGCGACGAGCCGGAAATCAACTTCGTTCCCTTGATTGATGTGCTGTTGGTCATCCTGATCTTTCTGATGGCAACCACCACGTATTCGCGCTTTGCCGAATTGAAGATCAATCTGCCCACGGCCGAGGCGGAAAAGACGGATGAACAAAAGCAGACCGTTCAGGTGGCCGTGTCTGCCAATGGTCAGTACGCAGTGAATGAAACACCGGCCATTTTCAGCAACTCCGATGAGTTTGCCGTGGTGTTGCGTCGTGCTGCCGGCAACAATCCGGATCCGATGATTGTGGTCAATGCCGACGCACAGGCTTCGCACCAGAGCGTGGTCAATGTGATGGAAGCAGCGCGAACTGCCGGCTACGGCAAGCTCACCTTTGCCACGCAGACTTCTGCCAACAAATAACCGGAACGGGGCGAATGCCCCGTTTTTTATCGCATGCGCTCCATAGAAAAAATCTGGTATTCGCGCTTTTCCTGGCAGGCTGCATTGCTGTTACCGCTGGCGAGCCTTTTTGCGCTGGTGGCGGCAGTCCGGCGCAACCTGTTTCACGCAGGCGTTTTCCGATCAAACCATTTGCCTGTGCCGGTAGTGGTCGTGGGTAATCTGACCGCCGGAGGTGCTGGCAAGACGCCACTGACCCTCTACCTGGCGCAAGCGCTGGCGTTGCGGGGGAAAAGACCCGGGATCATTTCCCGTGGTTATCGCGGCTCAGTGGTTGCACCACTGCACGTTACGGCCGATACCGACCCGGCCATCTGCGGCGATGAACCACTGCTGCTGGCGCGCAATGCCGGGGTGCCGGTTTTTGTCTGCCCGGATCGGTCTGCGGCTGGCCGGGCCTTGCTGGCGGCATACCCGGATGTTGATGTACTGCTTTGCGATGACGGCCTGCAGCACTACCGTCTGGCGCGTGATATCGAGCTGTGTGTGGTCGATGGTGCGCGTGGATTCGGCAATGCCTTGCCGATACCGGCCGGGCCGTTGCGCGAGCCGGTTTCCCGCTTGCGCGGCGTGGATGCCGTTGTCCTCAATGGTGCGGGTGAGATGCCCTTGCACGCAAAAGGCTTCAGGATGCAGTTGGAGCCAGGTCGCTTCCACGTCCTGCACGATGCCCGCCAGACCTTCGGCGCAAATGATCTTGCTGGCTGCAAGCTGGCTGCCGTGTGTGGCATTGGCAATCCGGCGAGGTTTTTTGCGAGCCTGAATGCCTTGGGACTGGTCTTCGATGCGTATCCGTTTCCGGATCACCACCACTTTGCTGCCTCAGATTTGCCCGAAGCCGATCTGATCCTGGTAACGGAAAAAGATGCGGTAAAACTTGCCGCATTGCCCGAGCTGGGTGCGCTCGGTGATAAAATCCGGGTCCTGCCGGTTGCTGCCCGGCTTGAACCCGATCTGGCCGACTGGCTGATAGGAAAACTGAATCATGGACGCCAAACTGCTTGAAATCCTGGTCTGCCCGCTGTGCAAAGGGCCGCTTGTCTTCAACAAAAAACAGCAGGAGCTGATCTGCAAGGCAGATCGCCTGGCCTATCCGATCAAGGATGGCATTCCCGTGATGCTGGATGTCGAGGCCCGAGAGCTCGCTGCCGATGAGGAGGTGCAGGAATGAGCTTTGTTGCCCTGATCCCGGCGCGCCTGAAATCGACGCGCCTGCCGGATAAGCCGCTGGCCGATATCCACGGCAAGCCGATGATCGTGCGCGTGGCCGAGCGTGCCAAGCTCTCCGGTGCCAAGCGCGCGGTGGTTGCGACCGATGACCCGCGCATTCTGGATGCTGTGCTGGCGTGCGGTTTTGAAGCCGTGATGACACGCCCGGACCATGCCTCCGGCACTGAACGGTTGGCTGAAGCTGCCGATATTCTCGGTTTGCCGGACGACGAGATCGTGGTCAACGTACAGGGTGATGAGCCGCTGATCGACCCTGGACTGGTCGATGCCGTCGCCGCCAAGCTGGCGGGCGATGCCGGGTTGGTGATGTCTACTGCCGCACATCCGATCGAATTCGCCGCCGATTTTTTCAACCCGAACGTGGTCAAGGTCGTGCTCGACAAGACTGGTCGGGCGCTGTATTTCAGCCGGGCGCCGATTCCCTGGGCAAGGGATGCGTTTGCCAACGACAAGACCACGCTGCCAGCACAATTGGGTGCCCTGCGCCATGTTGGCATCTACGGTTACCGCGCCGGTTTCCTGCGCGCCTACCGCGATCTGGCCGTATCACCGATCGAAGGCATCGAGGCGCTCGAACAGTTGCGCGTGCTCTGGCACGGCCATGCGATTGGCGTGTTCGTGACCGATCATGCGCCGGCTGCCGGGGTCGATACGCCGGAAGATCTGGCGCGTGTCCGTGCAGTTTTTGCGCATCACCCATAACTACATTCATTCGCGAGCCTCACTCGCACTTACGAAGCACAAGGAAACTTCACCATGCGTTTGATTCTTCTTGGCGCGCCGGGCGCCGGCAAGGGTACCCAGGCCAACTTCATCAAGGAAAAGTTCGGCATTCCGCAAATCTCCACGGGCGACATGCTGCGCGCAGCCGTGAAGGCTGGCACCCCGCTGGGCCTGGAAGCCAAGGCCATCATGGATGCCGGCGGCCTGGTGCGCGATGACATCATCATCGGCCTGGTGAAGGAGCGTATCGCCGAAGCGGATTGCGCCAACGGCTTCCTGTTCGACGGTTTCCCGCGCACGATTCCGCAGGCCGAAGCGATGAAAGAGGCTGGCGTGGATATTGACTACGTGGTTGAAATCGACGTGCCGGATGCATCGATCATCGAACGGATGGCCGGCCGTCGTGTGCATGTGGCTTCGGGCCGCACCTATCACGTCAAGTTCAACCCGCCCAAGGTTGAGGGCAAGGACGACGAAACCGGCGAAGAGCTGATCCAGCGTGCTGACGATGCGGAAGAAACCGTGATGAAGCGCCTGGCCGTGTACCACGAACAGACCGAAGTGCTGGTGAGCTACTACGGCAAGCTTGCCGCATCGGGCGATGCCAAGGCGCCGAAGTATGTGAAGATCAATGGCGTGGGTGAAGTCAACGCGATCCGCGACCAGGTTTTTGCTGCACTGAGTGCATAAAGCCACACAGGGGTACATTGTTCAATGTGCCCCCTCTTTTATTGTTTCCCATGAAAAAACTTGATGCCGATGTGCTGATTGTCGGTGGTGGTCTGGTCGGTGCAGCGCTGGCGCTGGCATTGAAGGACACTTCGCTCTCGGTCCTGTTGCTGGATGCGCGTGCGCCGCATTTCGACTGGCCGGCGGAGAGCTGGGATTCGCGCGTCTATGCGATTAGCGGCGCCAGCCGGCGCCTGCTGGAGCAGGTCGGTGCCTGGCCTGGCATGCCGGCAGAGCGGCTGCAGTCGGTGCAGACGATGCGCATCTTGGGTGACTCAGGTTCAGCGTTGCGGTTCGATGCGCTGGAGGCCGGGCTGACCGAATTGGCCACCATTCTGGAAAGTCGCGAATTGCAAAAGGCGCTGTGGCAGGCGGTACAAGCCTGCCCCAACGTGCGGATTCTCGCTCCGGCAGAGCCTGCCCATCTGGCGGTGGATGTTGAAGCTGCCACGCTGGTGCTGGCGGATGGCCGCAGCGTCTGTGCGCGTCTGGTGGTAGGGGCCGACGGTGCGCAGTCATGGATTCGCAGCCAGTTGGGAATGGCGCCGCAGGTGCACGATTATCACCAGTTCGGGGTCGTGGCCAATTTCATCACCGAAAAACCGCATCTGGGCACTGCCTGGCAGTGGTTCCGCGAAGATGGCGTGCTGGCCTGGCTGCCGCTGGCTGGCCAGCGCATGTCCATGGTCTGGTCCTGCCCGCAAGCGCTCCGGGATGAATTGCTGGCGCTCGATGGTGCGCAACTCGCCCAGCGCGTGGCGCAAGCCGGGGGTAACCGGCTGGGGCATCTGGAAATGATCACGCCCGCAGCGGCTTTCCCGCTACGGCTCAACCGCTTGTCGACCATCGTGTCGCCGCGCGTGGCTCTGATTGGCGATGCCGCTCATACCGTTCATCCGCTCGCCGGTCAGGGCGTCAATCTCGGATTTGGCGATGTGGCTGAACTTGCGGGCATACTGTCTGCCGAAGCGGTACAGCGTTGCGGTGATTTGTCTGTCCTGCGCCGCTATGCCCGTGCCCGGCGCGAGCCGGTCATGATGATGCAGGGCGTGTGCCACGGCCTGCAGCAGCTTTTCAACAACACGAATCCCGTCCTCAAGACACTGCGCAATCTGGGCCTTGGGGTGACCAACCAGTCGGAATGGCTGAAGCGGCAACTGATCCGTCAGGCCGCAGGCTTCTGAAACAAAGGATTTCCCATGAATCTCAAAAAAATCGCGCATGCCCTGATCGCTACCAGCCTGATCGGGCTGACTGCCTGCACCGCTTCGGCAGAAGGGGAGAACAAGGCGCAGGCCGAGATCAAGGCCAAGCTGACCAAGCAATTGCCAGGCCGTGAAGTCACTGCGGTGAACAATACGCCGATGAAGGGCATCTACGAAGTAGTGCTGGGTGGCAACATGATCGTCTACACCGATGCCAAGGCGGAATACCTGCTTTTCGGCGATATGGTCGACGTGGTCAAGCGCACCAGTCTTACCAAGGAACGCATGGACGAGTTGCGCAAGGTTGATTTTGCCAAGCTGCCGCTGGAGCTGGCGATCAAGGAAGTGCGTGGTGATGGATCGCGCAAGCTGGCCGTATTCTCCGATCCGGATTGCCCGTTCTGCAAGAAGCTGGAACAGGAAGGCCTCAAGGACATCAGCAATATCACCATCTACACCTTCCTGATGCCGCTGGCCGAATTGCATCCGGATGCCGCGCGCAAATCGCGCGTGATCTGGTGTGCGCAGGATAGAACGGCTGCCTGGAAGAACTGGATTCACAACGGCAAGTTGCCGGAACCGGCCAAGGATGATTGCGAGAACCCGGTGGCCAGAACGGTACAACTGGGCGCCTCGCTCGGTATCAGCGGTACGCCCGGTTTGATCTTTGCCAATGGCCGTCTGGTGCCCGGCGCGATTCCTCGTGCCGATATTGAAAAACTGCTTGCAGAAAAATAAGCCCAGCCCGCAGGGAAGGCCCGCCATCCGTGCCGGATATTTTGATGCCAGTGCTCGCAGGGCGCTGGCTTCGTGTTCCGGCTAGTCGGCAGGCCTGTTTGCTGATCGACCTCGGGACCTGTTCATGGTCCTGCTCTGAAACGCCCGTCCGAATTCATTCGCAGCGCCGCATCCCGCCAAGTGCCCTCCGCTACAGGCTTTGAACTGCAGCCCAACCGCTTCCGGACGGCTGGCCATGCAAGGCTGTTGCTTTACATAATTTGATGTTTCTGTCCATTTTTCTTGCAAATTGCACTGACATACTGCGACCGACCCGATAGTGCGGGGCTTGGGTATGGAAATGGATCGAATCGCAAGTTGTCTGATCGCTGTCGTGGGTATTGTCTGCTTGGCCGGATGCGCCGAATCCCCGGTGATCACGATGCCTACCACGGCCAGGCCTTATCCGGCTTTGCCGGTCATGGGCAATAACGGTTCGATTTTCCAGCCGCACAGCGCAGTCATGCTGTTTGAAGAACCTGTGGCGCGGCATGTTGGCGATGTACTCACCGTCGAAATCTCGGAGAGCATGGTGGCCAGCGGCAAGGACAATACCTCGGCCAGCCGTTCCGCTGCATTTTCTTCGGAGGGCAGCGCCGATGATGCGGTTCCGGGATTCATCCGCACCTTGCTGAACAGCAGTACGCTTTCTGCCAGCAGCAGCCAGTCGCTCACGGGCAAGGGCGGCTATGAAAGCAACAAGAAGGTCACCGCCACCCTGGCTGCCACCGTGATCGATGTCCTGCCCAATGGCAACTTGCTGATCGGTGGCGACAAATGGGTGTCGCTCAATAATCAGCAGAGCATCTTGCGCCTGACCGGGGTGATCAACCGCAAGGACATCAAGGTTGGCAACGTAGTGCAGTCGCAGAAGATCGCCGATGCCCGGCTGGAGCTGGTGGGCAAGGGCGTGATCGCGGACGCCAATACCATGGGCTGGCTGCAGCGCATGTTCCTTAGCGTGCTGAGTCCATATTGATGCAGCGGCTTTGCGCACTGGCAGTAAGCCTTATGCTGTCGGGCTGTGTCACCGTGCTCAGCGTACCGCTCGACGAAACACTCAACCTGATGGTGACCGGCTATTCCGAGCTGGTGGCCGGGTCCACCTCCGATCGCGATCCGTGCACGTTGCGCTATCCCCTGCGCTCGGTATGCATCGAATACAACCAGCATGTGGCTTCCACCGATTTCCTGCCCAGCCTGCAGCGCCGGCTCGGGCAACTGCAGGTTGAGAGCACGCTGCATGCGCCCGGCACCCAGCCCTTGTCGTGCGAGGCAACCCTGCGTTACGTGGCGAGCCGGAACTGGTCGAATCATTTTGCCTCGTCCGACAAATCTGCCTATCTGGATGAGGCAGATCTGTTTCTTTATCAGCAAAATCGCATGCTGGCTTCGTCACATTACCAGATCAGCCGCTGGGGCTATGAGAAGTGGACTTCAACCTCGACCAAGATTGATCCGGTGGTGGATGAACTGTTGTGCCAGCCCGGGAAGTAGCGAGGTCTCCTGCCGCGCAAGCCGGCTTTCTTGCGTGGTCAACAAGGTAATTGTTTGCAAAGTTGATTGCCGGCCGGGTGGTGTTTTCAGTAGTTTCTTTGCGTTTCTTGGATTTCTTTTGATGCAGAGAATGGTTGAGCGGGATATGAACAACAGACCGGTACTTGTCGTGGAAGACGAGGCAGAGTTGGCGAATGCCTTGTGTACGCACTTGCAGTCCGAAGGGTTTGAGACAGCCTGGCTTTCGCGCGGCGATGATGTTTCAGCCTGGCTGGATCGGCACACGCCCAGACTCATGCTGCTTGACCAGTCCCTGCCCGGCAAGATGGGGCTGGATGTGTGCCGGGAAGTGCGGCGCTATTCGAATCTGCCGATCATCATGGTTTCAGCGCGCGTCGATGTGGTCGATCGTCTGCTGGGGCTGGAACATGGTGCGGACGATTACATCTGCAAACCGTTCAGTCCGCGCGAAGTCGTGGCGCGCGTCAAGACAGTGCTGCGCCGTGCCGGCATGAGCCGCCCGGAGGTGGTCGCGCCTAAGCGCATGCACATGCAGTTTGACGATCGTGCCTGGCGTGCTGTGCTGGCAGGCTGCGACATTCGACTGACGGCGATTGAATATCGATTGTTGCGCATGCTGGCGCAGGCTTGCGGACGGCTGTATACGCGGACCCAGCTGATCACCGAAATCTACCCGGATGGCCGGCAAGTGACCGACCGCACCATAGATAGCCATGTGCGCAAGGTTCGCGCCAAGATTGAATCCATCCAGCCGGGATTCGATCCGATCCAGACGGTATACGGCGTAGGCTACCGTTTCGTCAGCGATGGCGTGATCATCCGTGGAACCGAGTAAACCGCTCGGCCGGTTCGCGGCTTAACTGCAGGCGATTGACGACAGCTTGCGGGTCGGCAACGCCGAGCGACATGCCGCAGACGATCATCTCGCTCTCAGGGATATCCAGCTCGCGATGCAGGATCGGATGGTATTCGCAGAAGGCAGCCTGCACGCAGGTATCCAGCCCGTACGCGCGCGCCGCGATCATCAGGGTTTGCAGGAATCCGCCGTAATCGATCAGGCTGCCCTGGCCCATGATCTTGTCCACGGTGAAGACCAGTCCGACCGGCGCATCGAAAAAACTGAAGTTGCGCGCCCATTGTGCCTGCATCGCCACCTTGTCTTCCTTGCCGATCCGTAGCAGGCCATACAGCGCCAACCCGGTCTGGCGCCGGCGTGACAGATAGGGTTCCACCCACTGCGCCGGGTAGTAGGCATATTCGCCTTTATGCGCGAAAGTCGGCTGTTCAAATTCCGCCAGAATGGCCTGACTGACCGCTGTTTTGCGCTCGCCGGTCAGTACATGCACTTTCCATGGCTGCGAATTCACACCGCTTGGCGCGCAGGCCGCCAGATCCAGCAGTTCCAGCAGCGTTTCGCGCGTTACCGGATCGGGCAGGAAGCTGCGGATCGAGCGGCGCGAACGGATGGCATCCAGCGCTGCCAGGGCAGGGGTGTTCACGGGCACGCCGGCGTCAGACTTCGATGCCGGCATCGCGCAGCAGTGCGGCCAGTTCCATGGCGGTCTTGACCTGCATTTTTTCCAGCGTGCGGGCACGATGGACTTCAACCGTCTTCATGCTGATCGACAGGTCATCGGCAATCTGCTTGTTGAGGCGGCCGACCAGAATCAGCTTCATCACTTCCGTTTCGCGCGGGGTCAGTTGTGCCAGCCGTGACTGTACCGATTCGCGCGTGGCAAACGAGCGCCGCCGCTCGGCATCTTCAGCCAGGCAGCGCTCGACCAGATCGACGATATCGTTGTCGGCGAACGGCTTTTCCACGAAATCGGTGGCGCCTTGCTTGAGCGCGCCAACGGCCATCGGCACATCGCCATGGCCGGTCAGGAAAACGACCGGCGGGCAGTAGGCTTGTTCCTTGAGGCGGCTAAAGGCTTCCAGGCCGCTCATGCCCGGCATGCGCACATCCATCAGCAGGCAGCCGAAATCATCGGGCTGGTAGCTGGCCAGAAAGGTTTCGGCATCGGCAAAGGTGCTGACCTGATGATTGCGGGTGGAAAAAAGCCAGGAAAGCGCATCGCGCAGCGCCTCGTCATCGTCAATGATGCCTATGCGGCGTTCAGGGTTCATGAGCTTGGTGTTCCTCGCTGAAAGGCACGGTGAAAATAAACCGGCATCCGCCGCCGGGATTGGGTTCTACCCACAGCCTGCCTTGATGGTGTTCGATGATGGAGCGACAGATGTTGAGCCCCATGCCCATCCCGGTGACCTTGGTGGTGTAGAACGGTTTGAATAATTGTTCCAGTTGTTCCGGCGCAATGCCAGTGCCGCGATCGGCAATGATCGCACGCAGCTGTTCATTGTCGCGCGTTAACCGCACATGCAGCGAACGCTTGTCGACGGGCGTGGCCTGCATGGCTTCGATGGCGTTGCGCATCAGGTTGAAAATCACCTGTTCCAGCATGACGGCATCGGCAAACAGCGGCGGCAAGCCGGGGTCGAGTTCGATCGAGAGCTTGACCCGGTTTTTCTGCAGTTCGGACTTGAGCAGACTTTGCACGGTATTGAGCAGATCCCCGATCTGGCAGCTGTGGCGATGCGGTGCCTGGCGCTGCACGAATTCGCGGATGCCACGGATGATCTGCCCGGCGCGCTTGGCCTGTTCGCTCATCTTGGTGATGGCCTGATCGAGCTGGCGCAGGTTGGGTTGTGCCTGCGACAGCAGGTTGCGGCAGCCCGAGGCATAGCTGTTGATCGCCGCGAGTGGCTGGTTCAGCTCATGTGCCAGGCTGGAGGCCATTTCCCCCATGCTGACCAGACGCGCGGTCTGCTGCATCTGTTCATTCTGCAGGCGCTCGTGTTCGGCCGCATCCTTGCGCGCGGTGATATCGACGGCAGTATCCAGCCAGACCACCGAGCCATCGACCCAGATGCTATGCCGGCTTTGCACGTGATACCAGCGATTGCGATAGGGATCGAACCATTCGGCATCAAGTGGCCGCCAGCCCCGGCGCGGAAAGAATGGTGCCACGCAGCACTGGCCGCGATCGGCCGGCAGGCCAAATGCCCGGTCGAAGTGGGCGTTGGTCAGCAGCAGTTCGCCATTTTGCGAATTGCTGACGGAAACTGCGCTGTCCAGGCCATTGAGCACGGTGATGAAGCGTTCATGTGCCGCCTGCAGTGCTTCGCGTTCATGCTGCAGTTCGGTGATGTCGTAGACCGAGCAGACCCACCCCGTATGCTGACCCTCGTCATCGACCAGCGGGGCGACATAGGTGCGCACATCGAAACGCTCACCGTTGCGGCGCATCAGCCGGAGCTGAAAACCATTGGCATCGAGCTGGCCCGACAGAATGGCGTCCTGCACCGCCTGGCTGCGCGCCATGTCCTCGGGCGGCCAATAACACTTGGGCGGCAACTGGTCGATCAGTTCCTCGACCGGCCAGTCGATCATTTCGCAGAAGGCGCGGTTGGCATAAAGGATGCGCCCGCTGCTATCCATGGCCAGGATACCGGTGACCAGCGAATTTTCGATCGCCTGACGCATGGCGGTTTCCTGGCGCAACTGGGCTTCGGCTTTCTGGCGGCCGCGCACATGCTGGCGCAGCGCCCAGGTGGACAGAATCATCAGCAAGGCGAGCGTCGCGAGCGAAATCGTCAGGACAAACTGCCAGCCGCGTTCGATCGGATAGGGGGCGGCGGAAAGCTGCAGGCCGGTCGGCGGCAACTCCAGGCTGACGATGCGGCTGAATTCCAGGTGATCCTGGCGACGGTCATAGCGCGAGGCAATGACCAGGCCATCACCGGCCAGGAGGCTGATTTCATAGCGCTGGCTGATCCACCAGGGGGTGCGCTGCTGCAGCATCGTGCGCAGCGAAATCCAGGCAATCAGGTCGTGCCGACCACCGTATACCAGTTTGACCGGTGTTACCAAAGCCAGCAGGTGATTGCCGTGCTCGTCCTGAATCAGGCGGGTCAGCACGGTTTGATCGCGCTCGGCAGTTTGCTCGCGGGCGATGGAAATGGCTGGATGGGCGATTCTAGGGCGGCCGGGTATGGTGGAGTTCGGGCTGCGCCAGCGCACCTGGCCGGTTTCATCGACGTATTCCAGGCCGATGACTTCCGGGTTGTTCTGCAGCAGCGACAGACTGCGACCGATATAGTCGGCCGCGCCCAGGCCTTGACCCGCGAGAATGGCAGACAGGGTTTCCAGTTCGCGCTGGTCACCGGCGATCTGGATGCGCAGCGCCTGTTTCAGCCACAGCAGATCCTGATCCAGTTGAACGGTATTGCGTTCGCGTTCGCTGCGCACGCTCTGCGCCAGAAAGATCACGAACGCGAGTGCGAATACCGCCGCCGCCAGGCTGGGCAGGATCAGGAGCCAATGCGAGGCACGCGGCGAAATGCCTTCGAACTGCGGCTTTTTCAGTCGCGGGATACGAAATTTTCGCCGGTATACCTTGGCCATGTGTCTGTATCAGGTGGGCAGGACTTCGTTGATCAGCGGTGCGCCCTGCTCGAAGGTGGTGGCATTGGCCAATACCGTTTCGGCGATATTGGTCAGTGCCTCTTCCGTCAGGAAGCCCTGGTGCGAAGTGATCACCACGTTCGGGAAGGTTGTCAGCCGTGCCAACAGATCATCCTGCAGCGCGGTGTAGGAGAGATCCTCGAAAAAGATGCCTTCTTCGCGTTCGTAAACGTCCAGCCCCACACCGCCGATCTGGCCGGCTTTCAGCGCAACCAGCAGGGATTCGGTATCGATCAGGCCGCCACGACTGGTATTGATGATCACGGAGCCGCGCTTCATGCGGAACAGGACATCGGCATTGATCATGTGGTGCGTTTCTGCTGTCAGCGGGGTGTGCAGCGATACGATGTCCGCGCGTTCGAGCAGTTCCTCGAGCGAAACGTTCTCGCCACCCAGTTCTGTCACGTAGGGATTGTCCGGGGTGCGGTCATAGGCGAGCAGCTTCATGCCGAAGCCCCTGGCGATCCGCAAGGTGGCGATACCGATCTTGCCGGCGCCGACCACGCCAAAGGTGCGGCCATGCAGGTTGAAGCCGACCAGGCCTTCCAGCGAAAAGTTGCCGTCGCGTACGCGCACATAGGCACGATGCGTGCGCCGTACCAGCGTGAGCAGCAGGGCAAACACGTGCTCTGCCACGCCTTCGGGCGAGTAGGCGGGTACACGCATGACCTTGATGCCATGCTGGGCTGCGGCATTGATGTCCACCGAGTTGAAACCGGCCGAACGCAAGGTGATCAGCTTGACACCGAGCCGAGCCAGTTCCTCGATCGTGGCGGCATCGACACGGTCATTCACGAACGGGCAGACCGCATCGAAACCGGCGGCCAGCGGTACGGTGCTGCGGTTGAGCCGGTCTTCGAAGAATTCGAGTTTGTGGCCGAATTCCGTGTTGGCCTTGGTCAGGGCAGCACGGTCATAGCGTTTGCTGTCGAATACGGCGATGCGCATGAGAAATCCCTTGAAATCAGTTTAGCGAAAGAGTGCAGTGTGGCTGGCGTGCATGACATGCCCTTGCCAATAACGACCGTCAAGCAGTTTGACGATGGCTTCCATGTCGGCATGTTCGACATCCAGTGAAAGCAGCGCAGAAGGCTTGTTGCGCAGACCTGGCGCAATCACCAGCTCCCGTGGTGCAGGAATGCCCAGCTCGGCAAGCAATGCCTGCAGGCTGTCGGCGGTGACGTCGGGCGGCAGATTGTCTAGTGTCAGTTGCATCGGTCTGGCAGTTGTGAAGAGCTAAGGCGCACATTCTAGCGCGAATGCCCGCCGGCCGTTGCCGCTCAGGGCAGGTCGGGAATGTTTCCCCCACGCGGCGCAATGGTGCCAATGCGTGTTTTGATCGAAGTTTCACCCTTGCCAAACAGTTGCGCGTAATGCGTGGCATTGGCCATCACGCGTTTGACATAGATGCGGGTTTCGTCGAACGGGATATTTTCGATGTAAATGGCGGCAGCCATGGCGGTTTCACCTTGCCAGGCACGTGCCCGGTTGGGTCCGGCGTTGTAACCGGCGCTGGCCAGCACCTGGCTGCTTGAGAGTTGTTTCCACACATCTGCCAGATAGCGGCTACCCAGTGCCACATTGACTTCGATATCAGTGACGCTGTCCGGGTTGAATTTCTTCCAGCCGAGCTTGCCTGCCACCCATTTGGCGGTAGCCGGCATCAGTTGCATCAGGCCGCTGGCGCCGACCCGTGATTTGATATCGGCCACAAAGCGGCTTTCCTGACGCATCAGACCGTAGACCCAGGCAGGTTCCAGGCCTTCGTTTTCGGCATATTTTTCAACCACATCCCGAAACGGGGCCAGATAGCGCAGGGCGAAATTATCCAGCTGCTGGCTGCGTTCGGCGGCGTAGATTGCGCGATCATACCAGCCTTGCTGGCGCGCATATTCGGCTGCGGCCAGCAGTAACTGGTCGTTTTGTCCTCGCAGTGCCCAGCCCCACTCCCGCGTGGCTTCCAGTCGCCAGTTCTGCTCGAACAGTGCTTGCGCCCGCCGGACTTCGGGCAGTCGTGCAATCTGGCGTATTTCATCTTCGCTGGGGCGGTATTGCACGCTGGCGGGTTCCAGCCGCGTGCCGAGTTCTTCGCGTGCAAGCAGGCCGTAGAAATCCTCTTCGTCTGCGACAGCAATGAATGCCTGGATGGCAGCCTGTGGCTGGCCGAGTTCGCGCAGCGCGTAGGCACGCCAGTAACGCCAGGCCGACAGCTCGCGCTCTGTTGCAGGCAGTGCTTCGATACGGCTCAGTACTTTGCCCCAGTCGCCGATGCGCAATGCGGCACGAATCGACCAGGCGCGATGTTCTTCCTCGCCAGCCTGATTATTGGCGAGCGCGAACCATGCGCTGGCTTGCGGCAGATGTTTCTTGGCGGCCCACAATGCAATCGTGCGCCAGGCCTGTTCCCGATTGTCCACCGGCCAGTCGGTCTGGCTGGTTTGCAAGAGGGCAGCCGCTTTTTCCGGGGAGGAGCGGGCGAGGCGGGTGATGGCAAACAGGGCTTTTTCCTGCTCGGCACGTGTTTGCTGGAGTCTGGGCCAGCCCGCTTCGGGCTGGGTTTGCAGGTTGGCAAGTTCGCGCAAGCTCAGCGCTTCGGCTTCGCTGGTCCGTTTGGCGATGGCCGCGGCCAGATCAACATTGTTGGCGGCAAGTGCCAGGCGGATGCGGGCCCAGGCATCGTCAGCCTGCAGCTGGTTTTGCGCGAACAGCGCATCGAATACCGGCGTGCAGGTTTCCGGTTGTGCCTTGCCGCTGAACCAGGCCGGGCGCGAGCTGGCCAGTGCCACTTCCACGTTCTGGTTGAGCGTGAGGGCTGCCTGGGCGTAGAGACAGCGTTGTTCGATCGATGGCGTACTGTATTTGCCGTATTCGGCCAGGTAGCCAGCCCAGTCCTGGCGGCGGCCAAGCTCGTTGAGCCATTCGCTGCGCACGCGATCGGCCAGGTGGGTATTGCCATAACGGCTTAGAAAGGATTGCACCTCGTTGCCGCCCACGGTTCTGATCTGGGCCGACAGCCAGTGGTAGTGGACATACACTTCCAGCACGTCGCCCCGGGCCGCTTCTTTCAGCTGGTTCAGTTTGGGCTGGTCGCGATTGCGGGCGGCGGTCAGCAGCGTATCGAGATCAACACGTGCGTGCGCTTGCACGGCAACGCAGGCCAGAAGGGTGCACAGGAGCTTTTTCATGGTGGCGGCAAGGTGTATCTGAGCAGGCAGGATAAACGAGCTATCAGGCGCTGTCATGCGGGGCGCAGGGCCGTGGCGCTTGTGCCGATTACCCCTGCGGCGCAAAAGGCAGTAAAATCTCTGGTTTCGTGTAACTGCGCATTTGCGTGCCGGCGTGCGGCATCTGCGCGCAACCGCGCCGGATGAATCCGGCGGAGATTGACCATATGCCTACCTTTCAGGAAGTTCTGCTTACTCTCCAGAATTACTGGGCCAAGCAAGGTTGCGCCTTGCTGCAGCCCTACGACATCGAAGTCGGAGCGGGTACTTTTCACACCGCCACCTTCTTGCGCGCACTCGGTCCCGAGCCCTGGAATGCCGCCTATGTGCAGCCATCGCGCCGCCCCAAGGATGGCCGCTATGGCGAGAACCCGAACCGCCTGCAGCACTATTACCAGTATCAGGTGGTGCTGAAACCGTCGCCCGACAATATCCAGGAACTCTACCTCGGCTCGCTCAAGGAGCTTGGTATTGATCCGACCGTGCATGACATCCGGTTTGTCGAGGATGACTGGGAATCGCCGACGCTGGGTGCCTGGGGCCTAGGATGGGAAGTCTGGCTCAATGGCATGGAAGTCACGCAATTCACCTATTTCCAGCAGGTGGGCGGCCTTGATTGCAAGCCGGTGCTGGGCGAAATTACTTACGGTGTCGAGCGCCTGGCCATGTATCTGCAAGGCGTGGAAAACGTCTATGACCTGACCTGGACCGTGTATCCGAACGGCCAGAAAGTGACCTACGGCGACATCTACCACCAGAATGAAGTCGAACAATCGACCTACAACTTCGAGCATTCCAATGTCGAACTGTTGTTCCGACTGTTCAACGATTTCGAAGGCGAAGCCAAGCGCCTGATGGAAGCCGGTCTGGCGCTGCCAGGCTTCGAGATGGTGATGAAGTGCTCGCACACTTTCAACCTGCTGGATGCGCGCGGGGCAATCTCGGTAACCGAGCGGGCAGCCTACATCGGCCGGGTGCGCGCGCTGGCACGCCAGGTGGCGCAGTCGTATTACGACAGCCGCGAAAAGCTCGGCTTCCCGATGTGCAAGGTGGAAGGCTGATTTCCGGAGGGAAGTCGATGCGAACACTGCTGTTGTTGATGCTCCTGCCTTTGCTGGCGGCCTGTGGCGACAAGATCGGTTATGAGTCCGGCAAACCGGCAGATCCCGCCCCGAAAAAGGGCGAATGGCGCCGCTACGGCACCATGCCGGATTTCGATGTGCTGGTGAACATGGATTCGATCTCGCGCAACAGCGCTTTCCCGGACGACAAGTATGTGTATGTCTGGATGGTGCAGAACTTCAATGCCGATCAGGTTGATGGCGTGTCCAAAGCCAAATATCGAAAGAAGTACATGCGCCAGGCCATCGAATGCCAGAGTGGCCGCATGGCGGGCGTGGCCGTGGAAATGACTGATGAAAACGACGCGGTCGTGGTGCGTTACGATGTGCCCGGCTATCAATGGGAATTCTCCTCGCCCGCGGAAAATACGTATGGCGCAGATTTCATGCGCCAGATCTGCAAGATTGAGGCGGACAAAGCTGCCGCCAACAAGAAATGAGACAAGCCGAAATGAATCCGACCCTGCTGATTGAACTGTTGACCGAAGAACTCCCGCCCAAGGCGCTGGTACGGCTTGGCGCGGCGTTTTCTGCTGGCATTTTTGATGAACTGGCCAAGCTGGGCTTTGTGGCCAAGGATGCTGAATATGCGAGCTTTGCCAGCCCGCGCCGCCTGGCTGTGTCGATTCCGGGTGTGATGGCGGTGCAGCCGGAGCAGCAGATCGAACGCAAGGGGCCTGCTGTTGCTGCCGGTTTCAAGGATGGCCAGCCAACACCGGCTTTGCTCGGTTTTGCCCGTTCCTGTGGCGTGGCAGCCGAACAGCTCGAAAAAGGTTCGGACGGCAAGCAGGAAGTTTTCATCTTCCGTTCCACCAAGCCGGGCGAGTCGCTGGTCAATGTGCTGTCCGGCATCATTGAAGCCGCGCTGAAAAAATTGCCGGCGCCGAAGATGATGCGCTGGGGCGATCGTGATGGCCAGTTCATCCGCCCGGTGCATCGCCTGACCGTTTTGCATGGCGCGGATGTCGTGGCTGCCCGTGTGCTGCATTTGGAGGCCGGCCGTACCACGCTCGGCCACCGCTTCCTGTCGCAAGGCGAGATCACGCTCGCCCACGCTGATGAATATGCCGGCAAGCTCTACGAACAGGGCCGGGTGGTGGCCAATTTTGCCGGTCGCCGTCATCTGATCGAGGAACAGCTGGCTGCTGCTGCCGAGGCGCAGAATGCGCGCATTGCCCCTTCGGAAGGTCTGCTGGATGAAGTGACTGCACTGGTCGAATGGCCGGTGGTTTATGTGGGCGAATTCAGTGCCGACTTCCTCAAGGTGCCGCAGGAATGCCTGATCCTTTCCATGCAGCAGCACCAGAAATATTTCCCGTTGCTGGATGAAGCCGGCAAGCTGTTGCCCAAGTTCCTGGTGGTATCCAATCTGGAAACCGCTGACCCGTCGCACATCATCCAGGGCAATGCCCGCGTGCTGCGTGCGCGTTTGAGCGATGCCAAGTTCTTCTTCGAACAGGATCAGAAAACACCGCTGGAAGGCCGCGTAGCCAAGCTGGGTCTCGTGGTTTACCACAACAAGATCGGTTCGCAATTGGAGCGTGTGCAGCGCCTGCAAAAACTGGCTGGTGAAATCGGCCCGGCGCTGGGTGCTGCCAAGGCCCTGGCCGAGCGTGCTGCTTTCCTGGCCAAGGCCGACCTGCTGACCGACATGGTGGGCGAATTCCCCGAGTTGCAGGGCATCATGGGCATGTACTATGCCCGCCACGATGGCGAGGCTGAAGAGGTGGCGGTGGCGATCGAAGGTCATTACCACCCGCGCTTTGCCGGCGATAGCCTGCCGGTGGGCCCGGTGGCGACAGCCGTGGCGCTGGCCGACAAGCTGGAAACCATCGTTGGTATCTACGGCATTGGCCTGATCCCGACTGGCGACAAGGATCCGTTTGCGCTGCGCCGTGCCGCGCTGGGCGTGCTGCGCATGCTGCTCGGCTTGCCGCTGGACCTGCATTCGCTGCTGATGGCCACTGCCGCCACTTTCCCGGCGGGCGTGATCAAGGAAGGGACGGTCGAGGGCGTGTTTGATTTCATGATCGAGCGCCTGAAAAACTATCTGGCGGCCGATTATCCGATGGCCGATATCGATGCCGTACTTTCACACCGGCCCAAGCGGCTGGATGACGTGCTGGTGCGTCTGTCGGCCGTGGCCGCGTTCAAGGCCTTGCCGGAAGCGACTGCGCTGGTCGCAGCGAACAAGCGTATCCGCAATATCCTGAAGAAGGTTGATGGTGCTATTCCCGCCATCGATACTGCACTGTTGGCCGAGGCGGCCGAGACTGCCTTGCATGTCCAGTACGTGCAGTTGGCGCCTCATGTGGAAAGCCTGCTCAAGTCGGGCGATTTCACCGGTGCGCTCAAGGCGCTGGCAGCTTTCAAGGCGCCAGTCGATGCCTTCTTCGATTCGGTGATGGTTATGGCTGATGACCTGGCAGTGCGCGGCAACCGCTTGGCGCTGCTGGCTGCGTTGGCTGATCTGATGAATCGCGTGGCAGAGCTCTCGCTGCTGGCTGAATAACGTTCCTGTCATGATGTGTGCCGGGCAGTTTCCGAGGTTTCGGAACTGTCCGGATGCTTTTCGTGCCGGACCTGGAGCATGACGATGAAATTGCTGGTGCTCGATCGCGATGGTGTGATCAACGAAGACAGTCCTGACTACATCAAGTCACCCGAGGAATGGCAGCCCATTACAGGCAGCCTGGAGGCCATCGCCGAATTATCGCGGGCGGGCTGGACCATTGTGGTGGCATCCAATCAGTCGGCGGTGGGGCGTGGCATGATCACGTTTGAAATGCTCAACCGCATTCATGCCAAGATGCATCGTGCCGTGGCCAATGCCGGCGGCCATATCAGCGCGGTTTTTTTCTGCCCGCACGCCCCGCAGGACGAGTGTGACTGCCGCAAGCCCAAGCCGGGCCTGCTGCGCGAAATTGCACGCCGTTACCGCATGAACACCATGCAACTGATCATGGTCGGGGATTCAAAGCGTGATCTGGAAGCCGTGGCGGTCGTCGATGGCTTGCCGATTCTGGTGCGCACCGGCAAAGGCCGCGAAACCGAGGCCAAGGGCGGCTTGCCGGCCAATACGCTGATTTTCAACAACCTGGCCGCCGTGGCGGCTTTCCTGCTGGCTCGCGAGGCCGACAAGGGTCAAACACCGCAATGATCTGGTTACGTTCCGTATTTTTCTGGTTGGCGATCATTCTGGTCACGCCGCTGTTTACCCTCGCAGGTATCCTGATTCGTCCACTGCCGCCCCTGTTCCGTTATGCGGTGATTTCGCGCTGGGCCAAATTCATGATTCCGTGGCTCAAGCTGACCTGCGGCCTGGGTTATCGCGTGATCGGCCAGGAAAACATCCCGCAAGGGCCGGCCATGATCATGTGCAAGCACCAGTCGGCCTGGGAGACCATGGCGCTGCAGGTGCTGTTCCCGCCGCAGGTCTGGGTGCTCAAGCGCGAGTTGCTCAAGTTGCCGTTCTTTGGTTGGGCGCTGGCAACCTTGTCGCCGATTGCAATTGATCGCAGTAACCGCGCCAGCGCACAGAAGCTGCTGATGGAGCAGGGCCGTGATCGTGTCGCCAAAGGTTTCTGGATCGTGATTTTCCCCGAAGGTACGCGCGTGGCGCCGGGCAAGCGCGGCCAGTACAAACATGGTGGCGCGCGCCTGGCCGTGGATGTCGGCATTCCTATCGTGCCGGTGGCACTCAATTCCGGCGAATTCTGGCCGCGCAATTCCTTCCTGAAATGGCCAGGAGAGATCACGGTAGTGATCGGCAAGCCAATCGAAACGGCTGGCCGCACCCCGCATGAGATCACGGCGGAAGTGGAAAGCTGGATCGAGGCAGAAATGGACAAGATCGAAGTACGCGGCCCGCATTACCCTCGCAACGCACAGTCATGATTTCACGCGCGCTGCGGCTGGATGAGCTGACGCTGGCGTATCGGCTCAAGCGCAGTGAGCGTCGCAGCATCGGGCTGAAAATTACCCGGGATGGCCTGGTTGTCACCTTGCCGCTGCGCTTGCCCGAGCGTGAGGCAGAGCGAGCCATCCGGCAAAAACTTCCATGGATTTTGAGCAAGCTCGCGCAACAGGCATCGCAACCTGCGCCGCAGGGATTGGCGCATGGCGCGCCTGTGCTTTGGCTGGGCGAGCACAAACGGCTGCAGGCTGGCAGTGCCCGCACGCGCCTGGACGGCGAGAACCTGTTTCTTGCCGCCAACGATGCACCGGATGCACTGACCTTGGCCCTGACGCGCTTCTACCAGCGCGCGGCGCGCATTCATTTCAGCGAGCGTGTGGCGCACTGGAGCGAACGCATGGCCTTGATCCCCCGTCGTCTGGCACTGTCGTCGGCACGCGGACGCTGGGGCAGTTGCTCGGCGGCAGGGGGATTGCGCCTGAACTGGCGCCTGATGCAGGCGCCAGCGGCCGTGATCGACTATGTGGTGATCCACGAGCTTGCGCATCTGGCCGAGCTCAATCACTCTTCGCGTTTCTGGGCCATTGTCGAAAAATATTGCCCGGATTGGCCTGTGCGGCGTGACTGGCTCAAGCAGCATGGCGAGCGCTTGATGGGCTGGTAGTCTCCCGCCCGGGCCTCGCCCTGCTATCATGTTCTGTGTTTCCCCAACCCGGATGATGTGATGGCTGGTTTATCCGAAAATACCCCCGTACCGACCGAGATTGCGCTGGATCAGACTGCGCGTGAGGTGAGTCTGAGCTATTCGGATGGCAAGCAGTTTGTCTTGCCGTGCGAGTATTTGCGTGTGTTCAGCCCGTCCGCCGAAGTGCGCGGCCATGGCCCGGGCCAGGAGGTGCTGCAGGTCGGCAAGCGCAATGTCAATGTTTTGGCTATCGAGCCGGTCGGCCACTATGCGGTTCGCCTGGTCTTCAGTGATGGCCACGATTCGGGCATCTATTCCTGGGATTATCTCTACGAACTTGGCCGCCAGCAGTCGCATAACTGGCAGGATTATCTGGCGCGATTGCAGGCCGCAGGCGCTTCGCGCGAAGCAAGGAAGGCATCATGAGCGATTCAACCACCCATTTTGGATTCAAGACCGTCAAGGAAGGCGAAAAGGCGCAGAAGGTTGCGGATGTTTTCCATTCCGTGGCGCAAAAATACGATGTGATGAATGACCTGATGTCGGCAGGCCTGCATCGCATCTGGAAGTTTTTTACGATTGAAATCAGCGGCGTGCGCCCGGGCAATCGCGTGCTGGATATTGCCGGCGGAACCGGCGATCTTTCGCGCGCCTTTTCGGAAAAGGTCGGGCCTGGCGGTGAAGTCTGGCTGACGGACATCAACAGTTCGATGCTGAGCGTGGGGCGCGATCGCCTGCTCGACGAGGGGCGGGTTTTGCCGGTGGCGCAGTGCGATGCGGAAAAACTGCCATTCCCCGACAATTATTTCGATATCGTTTCGGTGGCGTTTGGCTTGCGCAACATGACGCACAAGGATCTGGCGCTCAAGGAAATGCAGCGTGTGCTCAAGCCGGGCGGGCGTTTGCTGGTGCTGGAATTTTCCAAGGTCTGGGCGCCGCTCAAGCCGGCCTATGACCTGTATTCGTTCAAGGTGCTGCCCTTCATGGGCAAGCTGGTGACCGATGATGCCGAATCCTACCAGTACCTGGCTGAATCGATCCGCATGCACCCGGATCAGGAAACCTTGAAGCAGATGATGGGCGATGCCGGATTCAGCCGCGTTGAATATTTCAACCTGAGTGCCGGCGTTGTGGCGCTGCACAAGGGCGTCAAGCTGTGATGCTCGCCGTGCTGCTCAATCGTGCCTTGGCCCATTCGCCACAGGCACGTGCGGCTTTGGCGCAAATGGCCGGCCGCAATGTCCGCATTGAAACGCCGCTGTTCAAGGCTACACTGGTGCTGACCGATGATGGCCGGCTTGGTGAAACGGTTGCACCGCCGGAGGCCACCCTGCAGCTGCCGCTGGCCTTTTTTGCCTTGCGTGCCAATGACCCCGCTGCCGCGGCACGCCGGATCATATTGCATGGCGATGACGAGCTTGGCGGCAAGGTCGGACATGCGCTCGCGGATCTGAACTGGGATGCGGAAGAAGAGTTGTCGACCTGGCTGGGGGATGCCGTAGCGCACCGCCTGGTTCGCCTGGCTGGCAAGGCGGGCAGCATTCCTGCGGCCTTGAGTGGCCGCCTGCTACAGAGCTATGCCGAATACTGGCGGGATGAGGCATTGCTATTGCCAAGGCAGGAGGAAGTTGAACGCTGGCTGGTACAGGTCGATGGCTTGCGCGATGACATTGCCCGGCTGGAAAAGCGACTGGCACGCTTGGAGTAACCCATCCGGAAAATACATTTCCTGCAAACTGATCTGACCAATTGCCGCCATGAGATCAATCTGGCGGCATTTTTTTACCCGATTGAAGTGTTTCTTGAGGTGGATTGTCGATAATAGTGGGATTTTTCTCGAGAATACATGCTTATTTGTAATTGTATTGGTCTGACAACATTACCTAGATTCTGGCTTGCCATTGGCGCTGTAAACTCCTACAGTGCAAGGCAGTGCGCGGACTATGGCTGATTTCCCTCCCCGGTGGTTGTAGTTCGCGCCCTTTAAAACAAGGCGAAGAAGAGGAGTTTGATCGATGAAACGCAGAAATCTGCTGCTTGGCATGCTTGCAACTGCAATTGGCCTGACCGCTGTGCCGACTCTGGCCGAAACGGGATTTCCCAGCAAGCCGATTACCGTAATTTGCCCATGGGCTCCGGGTGGTGGTACCGATGTGCTGTTGCGTGCCTTGGCCAAGGAAGCCGAAAAATTCCTGGGCCAGACGGTGACGGTCGTCAACCAGACTGGCGGTGCCGGTGCCATTGGCCACAACGCCATCCGTGCAGCCAAGCCGGACGGGTACACCGTCGGCATGATTACCTTCGAACTTAACTCTCTGCCGCCACAAGGCCTGATCCCGTTTGATTACAAGGCATTTGATCCGCTGATGCGGGTGAATGCCGATCCTGCCGCACTGACTGTCAAAAAGGATGCGCCCTACAACACGGTGAAGGAGTTCGTGGAATACGCCAAGGCACATCCGGGCGAAATTACCATTGGCAACTCGGCTCCCGGCTCGGTCTGGCATATTGCCGCTGGTCTGGTGGCTGACAAGACCGGTATCCAGGTCAAGCATGTGCCGTTCGATGGCGCTGCGCCAGCGGTAACCGCGCTGGTAGGTGGTCACCTGAAGGCGGTTGCGGTATCGATTCCGGAAGTCCGGGCACAGGTGCAGGCCGGAAATCTCAAGGTTCTGGGCGTGATGGACAGCAAGCGCGATGAAATCTTCCCGAATGTGCCGACCTTCAAGGAGCAGGGCGTGGATGTGCAGTTCCATACCTGGCGTGGCCTGGGCGTGCCCAAGGGTGTACCGGCTGACGTGAAGGCCAAGCTGGCCGATTCCTTCAAGAAGGCGATGGAAACACCGGAATTCCAGGATTTCCTGAAGAAGACTTCGCTCAACCCGGCCTATCTGGGTGCCGATGACTTCGGCAAATTTCTGGCACAGAACTACGCCGATGTTTCCGCTGTAATGAAGAGTATCGGTCTGGCCAAGAAGTAAGCCTTAAGCCGACAAACGATGAGGCAAGTCAGTGGCTTGCCTCATCGTGTTTTCGCAGAACAATTTCTCAGAGCTTGTTCACGATCATGGCTTCGCAGCAAGATCGTGAACAGGTTCTCAGTAGCCAAACCAACAACATGCAAAGCAGGGGGAATCGTGAAGATCGCAGATTTGATCGGCGGAGGGTTGGGCATTGCCCTGGGTGCCTACGTCATTTATGAGGGTAGCAACATGCCTGAGGACCATATCATGAAGATTGGTCCGGCATTCTTCCCTGAATTGTTGGCCACGGGCCTGATCATTTTCAGTGGCATCCTGATCATCTATGCCTTGCTGGGCAAAAGCAAGGGTGCGGCCGAGCCGATTCGCCTGCGCGATCAAGGCATACAACGCGCGCTGGTTTCACTGCTTGCCATCATTCTGTATACCGCACTGCTCGATCCCTTGGGTTACCCGATCGGCACCCTTTTGCTCGTGGCGGGCATCATGCTGCTGCTCGGTAAACGCCAGCCTTTGCTCGTTCTTGGCACTTCGCTCGGCACGACGTTCGGGGTATGGCTGGTCTTTGCCAAATTGCTCAAGCTTTCCATGCCAATGGGTGTATTGAGTGCCTGGCTGTAATCGCGCATGCCGCATAGACATTTTCAGGAAGCTTGAATCATGGATTACGGATTGTTTCTGCACAGTTTTGGCAATGTTCTGTTCGACTGGCATGTGATGCTGGCAGTATTCATGGGCGTGACGGGCGGAATCACAATTGGTGCCCTGCCGGGCTTGACCGCCACCATGGGTGTGGCGCTTCTGGTGCCGTTTACGTTTGGACGGCCGCCGATCGAGAGTCTGGCCATGCTGCTCGGGATTTATTGCGGCGGCATGTATGGCGGGTCGATTTCGGCGATTCTTTTGCGTACTCCCGGAACCCCGGCTGCTGCAGCTACTGTGCTGGAAGGCTACCCGATGGGGCAGCGTGGTGAGGCCGGGCGTGCGCTTGCCATGGCGCTGTTTGCCTCGTTTTGTGGCGGCATGATCGGCGCGCTGATCATGACTTTCCTGTCGCCGTTCGTGGCAGGTGTCGCACTGGAATTCAGCTATGTCGAATACTTTGCCCTGGCCCTGTTTGGGCTGTCGGTGATCATTTCGATCTCTGGTACTTCCATCGTCAAGGGCATCATGTCCGGATTCTTCGGACTTTTGCTGGCCACGATCGGCATGGACCCGATTTCCGGATTTCCGCGTTTTATTTTCGGCCAGATGGATCTGATGGAAGGTCCTTCATTCATTCCGACCCTGATCGGTCTGTTTGCGGTGGCGGAGTTGTTTTCCAATATCGAAAAGATGGGGGTGACCGAGCGTATCAAGGCAAAAATCGGCCAGTATTTTCCAAGCTGGGCTGATATCAAGACTTCTCTGCCCAATATCATCAAGTCCAGCCTGATCGGTACCGGTGTCGGTGCGGTGCCGGGTGCGGGTGGGGATATCGCAGCTTTCGTTTCCTATGCCGAGGCCAAGCGTTCATCCAGGCATCCGGAAAAATTCGGTACCGGGCTGGTGGAAGGGGTGGCTGCGACCGAATCCTCTAATAACGCCTGTTCCGGCGGTGCGATGATTCCGCTGCTGTCGCTGGGGGTTCCTGGCGATGCGGTGACGGCGGTACTGCTGGGCGCGTTCGTGATCCAGGGATTGCAGCCCGGCCCATTGTTGTACAAGGAGCATCTGGATGTTGTGTACAACGTATTTGCCTCAATGATCATCGCCAATATCGCGATGCTGATCGTCGGCGCTGTGGGCGTACGATTCTTTGCCCGTATCATCGGCGTGCAGAAGGAAATCCTGATCCCGATCATTTTCGTGTTGTCGCTGGTGGGCTCGTATGCCATGCGCCAAAACGTGTTTGACGTGTATCTGACCATCGGCTTTGGCGTGATCGGCTATCTGATGCAGCGCTATCACTATCCGCTCTCGCCGATCCTGCTGGCGCTGATTCTGGGGCCGATGGCGGAATCCAATCTGCGCCGCTCCATGGTGGTTTCCGGCGGCGATTGGCATATCCTGTTCAGCCGGCCGATTGCGGTGGGCCTGATGCTGCTGGGCGTGGCTTTCCTGATCGCTTCGGTATGGAACCACAAGCGCATAGAAAAGCGGCTGACTGAGGCGAAGCTGACCGATGCCGAAGGTGCGCCGGAATAGATTGTGGAGTCGTGATTCTCCAATCATGCAAGGGCTGACGTTCGTCGGCCCTTTGCTTTTTTAGTCGAATGCAATCAGTCAGGCCTTGTCGTAAGGTGAAAGAGTAAGGTTTGGTCGTCGGGTCGGCCGGGAGGTTATCGTGCTGCAATTCCCGAGCTTGCTGGAGCTGGCTCATCCGCCGGTTCCCAGTCTGGATGTCAGTGATACGCTGGCCGATGCCAGTGCGCTGCTCACGCAGACGCATGTGGAGCGGCTGGTTGTACTTGATGGGCAAAAGCCCGTCGGGATTTTGACGTCCTCAAACATGCTGAATGCCTGGCAGCAGGGGATGGATCCGACCATGCGCGTTGGTCAGCTTGGCCTGCTTGCGCTGCCGGCATTGCCTGCCGGAGCGGACTGGCAGGCAGCATTGCATTGTCTGGTTGAATCCTCGCAGGGCATCTTGCTGGTCACCGATGCCAACGGTTTGGCGCAAGGCATTCTGACTGAAGAAGATTTTTGCCGGCGTCTGGGAATCCGGCATCTGGTGGGTGCGCGCATGATCTTGCAGGCCCTGCATGATGCCGAGCTCAAGTTCAATGCCGTATTCGATTCGTCGCTGATCTTCCTGGGCATGCTCGATCCGGATGGCCGTGTGCTGGATGCCAATCAGGCTGCCTTGAATGTGATCGGGGCCACGCTTGCGGATGTGCAGGGGCATTATTTCTGGGAGACCCTGTGGTGGCAGCATGATGCGGCGCTGCAAGCCCAAATCCGTGAAGCCGTCATGCTGGCACAGCAGGGGCTGGCCAGCGGTTTTCCGGCTACGCATCTTGCCGTTTGCGGGGAAATGCTGGAGGTGGATTTTACGCTGCGTCCAGTCCGAGATCAGGCGGGCGAGGTGCGCTACCTGCTGCCGGAATGGCTCGATATTTCCGATCGTTGCCGGATAGAGGGTTCCTTGCAGAATTGCCAGGGACATTACCGGACTTTGCTCAATGCCACGTCGGTCGGCGTGCTGGAAATGGATGCTCGCGGGCGTTGTGTCTATACCAATCACAAATTCACCGACATCGCCGGCATCGGGGCGAGCGACGCACTCGATGACGGCTGGTGGCACCATATTCATCCGGATGATCTGGCCAAGGTGCGGCAGGCCCGTTCCCAGTCATTGTCTTATGGCGTGGTGAGTTCGGTGGAATACCGCTACGTCTGGCCGGATGGCAAACAGGTGTGGACCATCAGCCAGATCGCGCCGATGCGTTTGCCCGGTGGCGGCATCAGTGGCCTGCTCATGACGCTGATCGACACGACCGAACGCAAGGAGCTGGAAACCCGCCTGCGCCTGGCCGCTTCCATTTTTGAAGCATGCAGCGAAGGTATTCTGGTGGTGGATGCGCAGAACCGCATCATTTCCGTCAATCCGGCTTTTACGGCCTTGCTGGGTTATGAAGCCGAAGATGTGATTGGCCACGATCCGAGCGAACTGGGCTCGGCCCGCAATGCACCATCGCTGTATCGCTCACTCTGGCAGGCGGTGGAAGAATATGGCCACTGGGAGGGCGAGATCTGGAACTGCTGCAAGGATGGCCAGGAAATCGCGTTGTGGATGACGGTGAATACCCTGCGCAATCACAAAGGCGAAGTACAGTGGCGATTTGCACTGTTTTCCGACATCACCGAGCGCAAGCGCTCCGACGAGCTGATCTGGCGCCAGGCCAATTACGACATGCTGACCGGCTTGCCCAACCGACGCCTGTTCCGCGATCGTTTGCAGCATGAAATCAAGAAGGCTGCGCGTGCTGGACAGAACTTGGCGCTGTTCTTTATCGATCTCGATCACTTCAAGGAAGTCAACGATGCCTTTGGCCATGATTGTGGTGATCAGCTGCTGATCGAGGCCGGTGAGCGTATCCGCAGCTGCCTGCGTGAAACCGATACGGTTGCCCGTCTGGGCGGAGACGAATTCACGGCGATCCTGGCGGACATGCGCGACCGCGAACGTGCCGTGAGCGTGGCTATGGCCATTACCCGCATTCTGGCCATGCCGTTCATGATTGAAGGACAGGATACTTTCATCTCTGCCAGTGTCGGTATCGCGTTCTATCCGCAGGATGCCGAAAATGACTTGCTGCTGCTCAAGCAGGCCGATCGGGCCATGTATGCAGCCAAGGCCAAAGGGCGTAACTGCTACAGCATGGTTGCGGATTGAGATGTCATCGTATGCCGGCGCCCACGTCCGGCCGAAAGTTGCGATAATCGGGGCATCTCGTCATTTTCCCTCGTCATGCATATCTTCCGTCTGTTCAAGATTCTGCGCGTAGTGGCCCAGTATGGTCTGGATGAATTCCTGCTGGGTCATGAACGCTTCCGGATCGTGCGCCCGCTGGTACGCGCACTCATGTGCTGGCGCCGGTTGCAGGCGCCGCGTGCGCAGCGCTTGCGCCTGGCGCTGGAGGCGCTGGGGCCGATCTTCGTGAAGTTCGGGCAGGTGCTCTCGACCCGGCGCGACTTGTTGCCGCAGGATCTGGCCGATGAGCTGGCCAAGTTGCAGGATCGTGTACCGCCGTTTCCGGCTGACGTTGCTGTGGCCGTGATCGAAAAACAACTGCATCGCCCGATCGGGGAATTGTTTGCCCGCTTCGAGCGCGAACCGGTTGCCTCTGCTTCGGTGGCGCAGGTGCATTACGCCGAGTTGCATAATGGCCGGCGTGTGGCGGTCAAGGTGTTGCGCCCGGACATCCTGCCGGTGATCGAGAGCGATCTGGCCTTGCTGCGCATCCTGGCCGTATGGGTGGAAAAACTGTTTGCCGATGGCCGCCGCCTGCGGCCGCGCGAAGTCGTGGCCGAATTCGACAAATACCTGCATGACGAACTTGATCTGATGTTCGAGGCTGCCAATGCCTCGCAATTGCGCCGCAATTTTGCCGGCTCAGACATTCTGCTCGTGCCCGAGGTGTTCTACGATTACTGCGCACGCGAAGTGCTGGTGCTGGAGTGGATGGAAGGGCTGCCGGTCAGCCAGGTCGAGGCGCTGCGATCTGCCGGGGTGGATTTGCCGCAGCTCGCCAAAAATGGCGTCGAGATATTCTTTACCCAGGTTTTCCAGCATGGTTTCTTTCATGCCGACATGCATCCGGGCAATATTTTCGTGACGCCACAGGGGCAATACATCGCGCTGGATTTCGGCATCGTCGGTACGCTGTCCGAGTTCGACAAACAGTATCTCGCCATCAATTTCCTCGCGTTCTTCAATCGCGATTACCTGCGCGTGGCTACGGCACACATCGAATGCGGCTGGGTGCCGGCCGATACCCGCCCCGAAGCGCTGGCCTCGGCCGTGCGCACCGTGTGCGAACCCTTTTTCAACAAGCCACTGGCGCAGATTTCGTTTGGCATGGTGCTGATGCGCTTGTTTGATGTCTCGCGCCGCTTCAATGTTGAAATCCAGCCGCAGCTGGTGTTGCTGCAAAAGACCCTGCTCAATATCGAAGGGCTGGGGCGCCAGCTTGATCCCGAACTCGATCTGTGGCAAACCGCCAAGCCGTTTCTCGAGCGCTGGATGAACGAGCAGATAGGCTGGCGCGGGGTATTGAAAAACCTGCAGCGCGAAGCGCCGCAATGGGCTGCCATGCTGCCGAGCCTGCCACGACGCCTCAATGAGCTGATCAATCGTGATCCACTGCCGATTCTGCTCAGGGGCTATGAAGGATTGTTGCGTGAGCAGAAACGGCGCAATGCCTGGCTCGGGCTGATTGCCGGGCTGCTGGCGCTGATGGCATTGCTGTTGTGGTGAGCTGCGTAACAAATAACTGGTAGAAGAGGGTCAAACGAGAGCAATTCTTGGTTAGAATCAAAGGGTTTTCCCCAATAAATAACACATACATACACTGCGGAACCGACATGGCTGATTTCGACTCACTGGCTGATACCGACCTGCCGCTGCAGCAGGATATTGAATTGCTGGCGCAATTGCTGGCCAACACCATTCGTGAACAAGCCGGCAATGCCACGGCCGAGCAGATCGAATCGATTCGCGCGCTGGCGCTGTCCTATGTGCAGGGCGAAGCCCATGCCGGTGCCGAGCTTGCGCAATCGCTCTCCGCACTGGATGTACCGACTGCCATCGCCGTGGTACGTGCATTCAGTTATTTCTCGCATTTGTCGAACATCGCTGAAGACATGCATCACAACCGCCGGCATCGCATCCTGCGCATGAATGAAGGCGCGCCGCAGGTTGGCAGCATCGAGGCGGCCATCGCCGATCTGACCGCGCGGGGGGTGAGTGCGCGCGACATGCTCGACTTGCTGAGTGAAACCCTGATCGCACCGGTGTTGACCGCGCATCCGACTGAAGTCAAACGCAAGACCATGCTGGACTGGAACCGCGAGGTATCCGAGTTGCTGATCGAACGCGATCGCACGCGCATGACGCCGGAAGAGAAGGCTGAAAACCAGGCCGCCTTGGAATGTGCGCTGCAGGCGTTGTGGCAAACGCGTGAAATCCGCGTTTCCAAGCTGACCGTGCGCGATGAAATCGAAAATGGCGTGGCGTATTTCCGCAAGACCTTCCTGCCGGAATTGCCGCGTCTGTGCATCGATCTGGAAGATCGCATCTCGACCATGATGGATTCAGACATCGTGTTACCGGATTTCATTCAGGTGGGCAGCTGGATCGGTGGCGATCGCGATGGCAATCCGTTCGTGACCGCCGATGTGTTGCGGCACGCGGTATCGCGCCAGGCTGGCGTGGTGCTGGATTATTACTATCAGCAGTGTTTGAAGCTGGAAAACGAACTGTCGATGTCGGTGCGCCTCGTCCAGGTGGACCAATCGCTGATGCGCTTGGCGGAACAGGCCCCGCGCGATGCGGATCTGGAGCGCCGGATCGAAGAGCCCTATCGCCTGGCCGTGAGCGCAGTGCGGGTGCGCATCTTTGCGACCGCAGTGAAGATCGGTACCTACCATCATCGCTTGCATCAGGAATTCGACGTGGCGCCGTATGCCAATGCGCGTGAGTTGTCCGATGATCTGGCGATCATCGCCCAGTCGCTCAAGGCGCATGGTGCGGAAAAGCTGGCCAATGGCCGTTTGCGCCAGTTGCAGCGTGCAGTCAGCATCTTTGGCTTCCATATGGCGCCGGTGGATATGCGCCAGTATTCGGGCATGCACGAGAAGATCATCGCCGAGCTGTTCGACAAGGCTGGCCTGGAAGACTACATGGCGCTGGACGAGGCTTCGCGCCGTATCGTGCTGCTGCGCGAGTTGGTCAGCCCACGGCCCCTGTTCTGCCCGGATCTGAACTACAGCGAGGAGACCCGCAAGGAACTCGATATCTTCCGCGCCGCACGCGAAATCCAGGATCGCTATGGCGATGCCGTGCTGCCGAACTACATCATTTCCAACTGCAATTCGGTGTCCGATCTGCTCGAAGTGGCGGTGCTGATGAATGAAGTCGGGCTGGTGCAGATCACGCCGCAGCCGCGCAGCCGCATCAATATCATCCCGCTGTTCGAAACCATCGGCGACTTGCGCGGTTGCGGCAAGATCATGACCGAGCTGTTCGCCCTGCCGCAGTGGCGCCAGATGCTGGCCTGCCGCGACAAGGTGCAGGAGGTGATGCTCGGCTATTCGGATTCGAACAAGGATGGCGGGTACCTGACCTCCAACTGGGAGCTGTACAAGGCGGAAATGACGCTGGTGCAGATTTTCGAGGAAGCAGGTATCAAGATGCGCCTGTTCCATGGTCGCGGCGGCACGGTCGGTCGCGGTGGCGGCCCGGCCTATGATGCGATTCTGGCGCAGCCGGCCGGTACCGTGAATGGCCAGATCCGTATCACCGAACAGGGCGAGGTGATCGCATCCAAATACGCCGACCGCGAAGTTGGGCGGCGCAACCTGGAAATCCTGGTTGCCGCCACGCTGGAGGCGAGCTTCCCGTCCGAGGAAGTGAAATCGCTCGATACGCCGGAACGCCACGCGCTGCTGGAGCAGTTGTCGTTGCGTGCTTATCAGGCCTATCGTGATCTGGTTTATGCCACCCCGGATTTCATTACCTATTTCCGCGAAGCCACCCCGATCAACGAGATTCCCAATCTCAACATCGGCTCGCGTCCGTCTGCGCGCAAGAGCACCAATTCGATCGCCGACCTGCGTGCGATTCCCTGGGTATTTTCCTGGTCGCAGTGTCGCCTGATGTTGCCGGGCTGGTTTGGCTTCGGCACCGCGATCAGCGAATACCTGGAACAATCCGGCGAGGATGGGCTGGCCACCCTGCGCGAGTTCTATCGCGAATGGCCGTTCTTCCGTTCGACCATTTCGAACATGGAAATGGTGCTGGCCAAGTCGGATATCGAGATCGCAAGGCGCTATGCCGATCTGGTGCAGGATCAGTCGGTGGCGAACCGCATCTTCGGCCGCATCCGTCAGGAATGGCAAAAGACCCAGGATGCTGTGCTGGCGATTACCGGCAATCCTTCGCTCCTGGCGGATAACCCGGTCCTGCAGCGCGCACTGATCAACCGCTTGCCGTATCTGGATACGCTCAACAACCTGCAGGTGGATCTGCTCAAGCGTCTGCGGGCTGGCGATGCCAGCGAAGAAGTGCAGCATGCGGTGCATCTGACCATCAATGGGGTGGCAGCCGGACTGCGCAACAGCGGTTGATCCGGTCGATACATGGCGCTGATCAATAACAAACGGGCAGCCTGAGGCTGCCCGTTTTTCTGGAATGGCAAACCCTGCGTGCAATGCAAGGTCTTCCTGTAGGGGGAAATCAGGATTCAGGTGATTCGGATTCCATGTCTTCCGGCGCGATGACTTCGGAAACCAGTACCTTGTCCACGCGTTTGCCGTCCATATCGACAACTTCAAAACGCCAGCCCTGCCACTCGGCATGATCGCTCGTTTGCGGCAGGCGTCCCAACAGCAGCATCATCATGCCGCTCAGCGTATGGTAACGCCCCTTGTCTTCTTCGGGCACGCTGTCGAGTTTGAGCAAGTCTTTCAGTTCCGGTACCGGAATCAGGCCATCCAGCAGCCAGGATTTGTCTTCCCGCTGGATTGCCCAGGCATCTTCCTGATTGGTCGGGGTGAATTCGCCGGTCAGCACTTCCAGAACGTCCTGCAGGGTGGCCAGGCCAAGCACTTCGCCGTATTCGTCCACCACAAACACCATTTCCACGCTGGAAGCGCGAATCTGTTCGAGCAATTCCATGCCGGTCAGGGTTTCCGGTACGAATACTGCTGGCTTGATCTGGGCTGCAAGATCGACGGCCGTGCCTTTCAGTACCTGCTGCAAGATGTCCTTGGTGCTGAGAATGCCAAGAATATTGGTAAGCCCGCCGCGACAGACCGGAAAACGGTTGTAGGAGGCTTCCATGACCCGTGCCAGATTGTTTTCCAGCGGTTCGTCCAGATCGATGTAGACCATTTCCGAACGCGGAATCATCAGCGAAGCGATTTGCCGGTCATCCAGGCGAAACACATTGCGCACCATGGCGTGTTCCTGCTCTTCGATCACGCCGGCTTCCGAACCTTCTTCCAGCATTGCGTGGATTTCGTCCTCGGTGACGCTGGGCTCGGTGCTGGCACGAATGCCCAGCAGGCGCAGGATGCTTGCGGTGGAAAATACCAGCAGGAACACGAACGGGCGCGAAATCAGCGAGAGCATCTGCACCGGCTTGGATACCATGCGCGCAATGGTTTCGGGGTACATCTGGCCAATGCGTTTGGGTACCAGTTCTCCCAGCACAATCGAGAAGAACGTCACAAAGCAGACAACCAATCCGGTTGCAAGCAAGTCGGTGACGGTTTCGGTCAGGCCTATCCCGCTCAACCAGGCTGCAACAATTGGAGCAAGCGCGGCTTCACCGAAGATACCGCTCAGGATTGCGATGGAAGTAATGCCAACCTGGATGGTGGAGAGAAAGCTGGTGGGGTCTTCTCCCAGCTTGATTGCGGCAGCGGCGGCTGCGTCGCCATTTTCGGCGAGTTTGGCAAGGCGGACTTTTCGGGCCGTGACCAGCGCAATTTCAGACATCGCAAACAGTCCATTGAGCAGGATCAGGCCCAGCAGTATCGGAATTTCCATTTGACAGTAATAGAGTACGAAAAGTGCATGATAACCTAGTCTCGTACAATCTGCCTGTACCGGGTAGTGTGCAAAAGACCTGCACTACCAACAGGATCGATGGGCAAAGCCTTGAATAGGATGGTGATATGCAACGGTGGCTGGGATGTTTATGTCTGATGCTGGCATGTATCCGCCCGCTGCAAGCCGCGATTCCTTCGCATTTTTCCGACCGGATGGAAGCCGCGCTGATGTGTCGGGTGGAATGGTCTGCGGTGTACTGGCGCAGTTATTTTTCGACCTATCTGGGCCCGGCGTTGCGTACCTGGGGCGAGGCCGAGTGGTACAAGGCCGAAGGGGCCGAACTGGCCGGTAACCAGATCAAGGAAGCATTTACCAGCCTGCCGGAATCGACCGCACTCATGGTCGGGGTGCTGATCGAGGCACCTGTCGACGATGTGCGTAAAAAAATCGAGACCCGGCAGGGCGTAACCTTTACCGAGCTGGCCGGCCCCTATCCGCGTTTTCTATCGAAAAGCGGCAGTGTGCTGGTTGGTCTGGGCGATCCGCAGAAACCACAGACCAAGTGGTACTGTGCCCGCTGGAATCTGGGCAATCGCCCCTGATTCCGAATGAAGCCATACCAGCCGGGCCGCCATATGGAGGATAATGGCACCTCTCTTGCCTCCGTACTGACTTCACATGCCGTCCCTGGAAACCAATGTCGAATTGCAGCCTTTCAATACCCTCGGGCTGCCGGCACGCGCCAGCCATCTGGCACGCATCCGAAACGAGGATGAATTACATGCCTTGCTGACAGACCCCACCCTGGTGCATTTGCCGCGACGGGTGCTGGGCGGTGGCAGCAATCTCTGGCTGGAGGATGACCTGCAGGCGCTGGTGCTCAAGGTGGAGATTCCAGGCAAGCAGCTTGTGCGCGAGGATGCCGATGCCTGGTATGTCGCGGCAGGGGCGGGTGAGGATTGGCATGGCTTGGTCATGTGGACACTGGCAAACGGCTGGGGAGGGCTGGAAAATCTTGCCCTGATTCCGGGTACTGCCGGCGCGGCACCGGTACAGAATATCGGCGCTTATGGCGTGGAAGCCAAGGATTGCCTGTTCGAGTTGCGCGCCATGCATCTGCAAACCGGGCAATTGCGCGTGTTTGCCAATGCCGAGTGCCGTTTTGCCTATCGCGACAGCATTTTCAAGCGTAAAGAAGCGGGCAAATGGTTGATCACCGAAGTGATATTTCGCTTGCCCAAGCGCTGGCAGCCCAATATCGCCTATGGCGAAATCGCGCGCGAGCTTGCTGCACAGGCATTGCCGACCACGCCCGCTGCCATTGCGCAGGTGATATGCGAAATACGTCAGCGCAAATTGCCTGACCCGGCTGTACTGGGCAATGCCGGCAGTTTCTTTCATAACCCGATCGTGGATAGCGCTACGCGCGCGCGCCTGTTGCAGGATGATCCGGCACTGGTGTCCTATCCTCAGCCCGACGGCCGCTTCAAGCTGGCAGCCGGCTGGCTGATCGAACAGGCCGGCTGGAAAGGAAGGCGGCTGGGGCCGGTCGGCATGTATGAAAAACAGGCACTGGTGCTGGTCAATCACGGCGGGGCGACCGGGCAGGATGTGCAACGCCTGGCCGAAGCCGTGCGCGCGGATGTCAAAACCAGGTTCGGCGTCGAGCTTGTCGCCGAGCCGGTACGTTGGTAAGAACCTGTTCACGATCTTGCTGCGAAGTCGTGATCGGGGATCATGCGCTGCTCAAAACAACCAAAAGGTGCTTCCTTCGGGGCGTCCTCATGTACTGCTTGTACATTCCGGTTTTTGCGCTGCTCTTCACCCCGCTGACGGCTTCTCGCGACAGATCGTGAGCAGGTTCTAGGCTCTGTTGACGTTTGATTGTTTTTTACGCAAGCCCGCCAACTTGCCGGGGCGAGAAGCTAAGCGCCAGCAATACTGGTGTATGCGAGCATTGGCGACAACGCATCCGGCAAGATTGGCGGACTTGCCCTTCGGGCGGCTGGGTCTTTTGCTCCATTACGGCGTTATTTCCCACTTGCGGTACCCGTACCGCGGCCTGGGAAATGCCTTGTACTGGAGCAAAATACCCCAGCCGCGTAAAAATTAATCAAACGTCAACAGAGCCTAAGATGGTTGAAATATGGAGTGGAAAATGAAAAGAAATGCAATAAGCAAACTGCTGGCCTGCCTGCTGTTGTCGGTAGCCTGCCAGGCACAGGCTGGATTGAATGAAGGGGTGGTTGCCTATGGCCGTGGCGAGTACACGCAAGCCTTGCAGGAATTCCGTGCCGCTGCCGATGCCGGCGACATCTATGCCCAGTTCAATCTCGGGGTGATGTATGCCCTGGGACAGGGGGTGAAGCAGGATCAGACAACAGCCATCGGTTGGTATCGCAAGGCGGCCGACAAGGGTTTGCCCTGGGCGCAGTTCAATCTGGGGCAGGCCTATGAAGAAGCGTATGGCGTCGAGCGCGATGAAGTGGCTGCAGTCAATTGGTATCGCAAAGCGGCCGAACAGGATTTTCCGCGCGCGCAGTTCAATCTGGGCTTGATGTATGCACGCGGGCAGGGGGTCAAACCCGATGTGGTGCAGGCGTATAAATGGTTCCACCTGGCTGAATTGAATCGCGAGCCGTATGCCGAGCGCAATCGCGCCAATGCCGAGAAAAAGATGACCCCCGCCCAGATCGAGGCAGCCATGAACCTCGCAAGGGAATGGCAGCCGCGCAAGAAATAATCGGAGCAGTTATGAAAATAAAACGGCCTGCTGCATGTGTGCAACAGGCCGTTTTCATGGGTGTGTCATGCAGAAAATATCAGGTGCAGTTATTTATACTGCTCCGTGTGTTTCCACATACAGCGCGTAGAGCGAGTGGCAGCTGGCCATGTACAGGCGGTTATTCTTGGGGCCGCCAAAACACAGATTGGCGCAACGCTCCGGCAGCTTGATAAAGCCGATGGCCTTGCCTTGCGGGTTGAATACCATCACGCCATCCAGATCTTCCGATTTGCCCTTGAGTTCGAACACCTTGCGGCCGTTGACGTCGACCGGTTCGGATTGCAGTGCGCCGTTGCTGCCGTAACCGCACCACAGATTGCCATCGCGGTCGACCTTGAAACCATCCAGCGCACCATAGTCGGCGGCATCGATCACCTTGGTCTTGTTGGCGACGGTGCCATCGGCATTCACGTCGTAGCTCCAGATGCTGCGGTTGGGGGTGCCTTTCCATTCCACGACATACAGTTTTTTTTCATCGGGTGAGAACGCTAGTCCGTTCGGGTTGACCAGATCGGTGATCACGGCGGTGAGCTTGCCATCCTTGCCGATGCGATAGACGTTGGTGGTTTCCTGCTCCGGTTTGGCCTTGAAGCCTTCCCATTCGCCATTGATGCCAAACAGCGGATCGGTGAACCAGATGGTGTCATCGGATTTGACGACGATATCGTTGGGTGCATTCAGCTTTTTGCCGTTGTAATTGTCGGCCAGAACGGTGATTTTCCCGTTCTTTTCTGTGCGGGTAACACGGCGCGTGACCGAGTGCTCGCAGGTGATCAGGCGTCCCTGACGATCGCGCACGTTGCCGTTGGACCAATTGGCTGGATCGCGGAAGACGGTAAAGCTTCCATCCTTTTCGCTGTATTTCATGATGCGGTTGTTCGGGATATCGCTCATCAGCACATAGCCGCCGTTTTCCGGGAAGTAGGCCGGGCCTTCTGCCCAGCGCATGCCGGTGGCGAGCTTTTCCACGCTGCTGCTATAGATGCGGTATTTGGCAAAGCTTGGGTCCAGAATGAATACAGCCGGATCCGGGTAACGCTGATTGAGGATGGTGCCGAATTGTTTACCGGCAAAAGCTACGCTGGACGCAGCCGCCGCCATGCTGCCCAGCAGGATGTTGCGACGGATAGGATTGGCCAGTGTGGATTTTGTGGTTTTTGCAGACATTTACTCCTCCTTTTGAAAGGTATCGACTGGGATGCCAATTCAAAGTTACGCCTGCCCTATGGGGTTGTTGATGTGCGATTGACCTGAAATGGGGTGTTAATGACGTTGAATTTCATTGTCTTGCATATTGAGATTGGCAGGGGTAATTAAATTACAATTAATATAAGTAATATCTAAAAATAAAATTACATCTTATGAATGAAAAGCCCCGCAGTAGAGAAACTCCAGTGCGGGGCTTGGTTTTGTTGATACGACGTAAGTTTTATCAGGTCACCGGTGCCGGGTTGAAGACCGCCAGCGAGTTGAACAGCCCCCATTGGTCGGCCCAGGTCTTTTTGCGGCCGCTGGCCACATCCAGAATCAGGTTGAAAATCTTCCAGCCCACTTGTTCGATCGTTTCTTCGCCGGTGGCGATGGTGCCGGCATCGACTTCCATCAGGTCATGCCAGCGTGCGGCCAGATCGCGGCGGGTGGCGACCTTGATCACCGGTGCGGCTTCCAGACCGTACGGTGTGCCACGACCGGTGGTGAAGACCTGGATGGTCATGCCCGAAGCCAGTTGCTGGGTACCGCAGACGAAATCGCTGGCCGGCGTGGCGGCGTAGGTCAGGCCCTTCTTGCGGATTTTCTCTCCGGGCGAAATCACATCCACAATCGCGCTGGTGCCTGATTTGGCGATCGAACCCATTGCCTTTTCCACGATGTTGGCCAGACCGCCCTTCTTGTTGCCGGGCGTGGTGTTGGCCGCGCGGTTGGTCTGACCGCGATCCAGGTAGTCGTCGTACCAGGCCATTTCGCGCAGCAGGGCTTTTCCGACTTCTTCATCGGCACAGCGCGGCGTGAGCAGATGGATGGCATCGCGCACTTCAGTTACTTCCGAGAACATGACCGAGGCACCGGCACGCACCAGCAGGTCGGCGGCATAGCCGACGGCCGGGTTGGCGGTGACACCGGAGAACGCATCGCTGCCACCGCACTGCAGGCCGACGATCAGGTCGGAGGCCGGACAGGTCTCGCGCTTGCGCTGGTTGAGCTTGGCCAGATGCACTTCGGCCTGCTTCATGATGGCTTCGACCATCGGCATGAAACCGACGAATTTTTCATCCTGCAGGCAGATCACGTCATCGCTGACCACCTTGATCGGGATGCCGCCCTCGTTCAGCAGGCGATCCGGCGGAAGTTTTTCGCAGCCCAGGCTGATGACCATCACTTCATTGCCGAAGTTCGGGTTCAGCGCCAGATTGTGGATGGTGCGAATCGGTACCACGGCGGCTGGCGCATTGATGGCCACGCCACAACCGTAGATATGGTTCAGGCCAACGATGCCATCCACATTGGGGTATTTGGGCAGGATTTCTGCCTTGAGGCGTTTGACCACGAAATCGACCACGCCAGCGACACATTGCACGGTCTGGGTGATGGCCAGCATGTTCTTGGTGCCAACCGTGCCGTCGGCGTTGCGGTAGCCCTCGAACGTGTAGCCTTCCAGCGGTGGCAGTGAAGCCGGCACCTTGTTGGCCAGCGGCAGGGTTTCCAGTGGCGGCGCATCGGGCAGGCGTACCAGCGATTCTTCGATCCAACTGCCTTGTTCAATGTTCTTTTCGGCATAGCCGATGACTTCGCCGTAACGGATGATGGCTTCACCCTCGGCGATCGGTTGCAGCGATACCTTGTGGCCTTGTGGAACGTGTTCCTTCAGAACCAGGCCGCAGGGAAAAATACTGCCGGCGGGCAGGCCGTTGGAATTGACGATGATCGCGACATTGTCGCTGTCGTGCACTTTGATGTAGAGCGGCTTCGTTGCGGCCGAAGCAGGGAGACTGGACATTTTGTTTCTCTCCTCCAGTGTTGAATGAAATGTTTCCGGATGGATTTTGCTCTGCCCGGCGGATGTTGCCGTATGTGCAGATGCCTTATTATCATGCGGTATGGTTGCGCAATCATTTTATGGCATCAGCACAAGTCAAATCGGGGCAATATCTGTCCTCTCCAGCGCCAGCTTCGCCTTTCCAACCAAAGACCCCCATGGCTTTCAGTATGAAAATCAGCGCGAAACTGGCTGCCCGTCTGCGATATTACCCAAACGGACACTGGCAGATATTGCTGATGGCAACTATATTCCTGATAAAATGGTTGCGCAATCATTTTTGGATGTTGGGCTCGCTGATATCCTGGAGTGCATGTGCGCAACCAGACTCTCGTGGTGATTGATAATTTATGCCGACTTCCCAATCCAGCAAAAAAAGCATGTCAACAGCCAAGAGTGGTGGCAACTGGCCTAACAGTGTCACACTCAAGGATGTTGCAAAGGTGGCAGGTCTTTCGCCGATCACCGTATCGCGTGCCCTGAACAACCCGGAGCTGGTGCGGCCGGAGACTGTTGCCAAAGTGCGCGAAGCGGTCGAGCGGACCGGCTATATCCCGAATGCCCTGGCAGGGGGGCTGGCTTCGCGCCGCAGCAAACTGGTGGCGGCGATCGTGCCGCAACTCTACAACGCCATGTTTGCCGATACCGTGCAGGGCATGGGTGACGAATTGGCCGCGCATGGCTACCAGTTGCTATTGAGTTTTTCCAACTACTCGGCCGATCGCGAAGATGAACTGGTATCAGCCATCCTGAGCCGGCGCCCGGACGGCATCATCCTGACCGGTATCAACCACACCCAGACATTGCGCAAGAAACTGCTGTCCGCTTCGATTCCGGTGGTGGAGACCTGGGATCTGACACCGACGCCGATCGATATGCTGGTTGGTTTTTCACATGAAAAAATCGGCAATGAAATCGGCCGCTACCTGCTGGAGAAGGGCTATCGCCGCTTTGGCCTGGTAAGTGCCGATGATCAGCGTGCGCGGGTGCGAAACCAGGGGGTACTGGATGTGCTGCATCAGCGCGGTATCCATGAAGTGGCGCAATGCATGCTGCCGACGCCAACCACGCTGGCATCCGGTCGGCGTGGCTTGCAGGAGCTGCTCGATACCGGCAAGGAATTCGATGTGGTGGTGTGCAGCTCGGATTTGCTGGCGCAGGGTGTGATGACCGAAGCGATCAGGCGCGGTCTGGATGTACCCGCCAGGCTGGCGGTAATGGGATTTGGCGATTTCGAGTTTTCCGAACACCTTTTCCCGGCACTATCCACCGTGCATGTCGACAAGCGCAAGCTCGGGGAGCTGGCTGCCAGCGCCTTGCTGGCCCGCATCGAAGGCCGGCCGTCGGCAGCATCGGTGGTTGATGTCGGTTTCACGCTTATCGAGCGCGCCACGACCTGATCCCTGCAGGGTCTCGGCATGCTCACGCACCTTCGCTCAGCGCCGACGCGTATCTGATTGACCCATAAAAAAGTCCCGGTTTCCTGTTGATTTGTTGGGCGTGTGCCCATGTTCGACCCTGGCCGTGCTTGGCCACAATGCGTCAAAGGCCGGGGCTGGTAATGCCCTGTGCATGGATGCGGATGAGTCAGGTCGGGCAAAGGTGAGCAATGGAAGTGTTTTACGCAGAAACGGGTATGGGATGTTGTATTCGCGAGGCCAGGGATATGGATTCTGCGCGGGCGATCATCCTGACCGAAGTCGGACTCTATAACGGCATTCATGTGCTGCGCAAAGCCACCGAAACCGATATCGACTGGGTGTTTCGCAAGGGAGGGCAGATTCCCGAGCGCTTGCTTGCGAAAAAACGGCTGGAAAAAGCCTACCGCGACAGCCAGGCGATCTGCTCGCCGGCCATCCTCGCTGCCACCAGATAATCGTCGTTTTTTTGCATGTCAGGGTTGAATGCCATGTCGCTGGAAGTTGTTGATACTACAAGAGTTTATCGAAAGGTTGCCGGAGAGATAGTGCGGCGTATCGACTCCGGGCATTACCAGCCGGGCGAGCGCTTGCCGGCAGAGCGTGTACTGGCGGAATTGTTCAAGGTCAGTCGTGCCTCGATCCGCGAGGCCCTGATCGTGCTGGAAACCGAGGATCGCATCGAAATCCGCGGAGGCTCGGGGGTCTACGTGCGCGAGCCGCGCCAGCCGGCAACCGTGAGTGTGCTTGCCTGCAATACACCTGCGCCGGGCGCATTCGAGGTTTTTCAGGGGCGCGACCTGATCGAGCCGGAAGTGGCGGCGCTGGCGGCCAAGAATGCGCAGAGCGTGCACCTGGAAAGAATGCAGAGTGCGCTGGCCAAAATGATCTGCTGTGCGGCGGATGATCCGGCGCATCTGGTGTTCGATCGGCAGTTCCATCTGTGCCTGGCCGAAGCCAGCGGCAACAGTGCCTTGTATCTGGCAACGGAAACCCTGTGGGGGTTTCGTACCGCCCCGGACTATACCGCCCTGCAGGATCTGCCGCAGTCATTCCCGGAATGGCAGGCTTCGATCATGGAACACCGTGAGATATTTGTGGCCGTGAAGAGCCGCGATGCCGATCTGGCCAGAATCACCATGCAAAATCACCTCAAGCGGGCCAAGAAACGCCTGTCTGCTGCCCGTATCGCCAGCAATGCGCCATGCTCCCCCATGGCGGCCAATGCCTGATCTGCTGGAGATAGCCTTTCCGCACGCTTTCCGTGCGAAGGTTTTGGCTGGGCAGTCGTCAGAACAGGTTTTCAGGCGGATGGATTGCGCACCGATTCCCGTCGTACCAGTTGCGGCTCGAAAATGAAGTCTTCCGTGGGGAGCGCCGGGTTGGCCAATCTGGCCATCAGGCGGGTAACCATGACCCTGGCCATCTCGCGGAAGGGCGGTTGTACCGAGGTCAGCGCGGGGCTGACCAGTGCGGCCAGCGGGATATCATCAATGCCGATCACCGAAATATCCTCGGGCACGCGCAGCGCACACTGGCGCAAGCCGGCCATCAGGCCGATGGCAACCATATCGTTGATGGCAACCACTCCATCCGGACGGGCGGGCATGGCGGCAATTTCCTTGGCCAGCTGAATTCCCAATTCGGCCAGTTCTGCATCTCCATAGGCCGTCTTGGCCCGACCTTCGATCACCTGTGCCTGCGTAGCCAAGCCGGCTTCCCGGGCGGCTGCCAGAAATCCTTCGATCTTGTCGCGCCGGCTGATGGTCCTGCCGCTGGCCGTGGCAAAGGCAATGCGCTGGCAGCCGGATGCCAGCAGGTGGCAGGCCGCCATGTGGCCGGCCTCTACGTTGTCCATATAGATATTGTCGGCAGCGGGCTTGTCCGTGCTGCCTTCCAGTGTACGGCAATCGTAGTTGACCAATGTCAGCCCGCGCTGGGTGGCTTCCTGAAAGTGGCTCTGTTCTGCCAGTGACGACACTACGATCACGCCCTTCACCCCGTGCGAAAGCAGATCGTCCAGAAACAGTTTTTCTTCTTCCTGTTGCCGGTAAGTGTTTCCAAGCAGGATTCGGTAACCATATTCCTTTTTGGCGATGGTCTCGATTTCCTGCGCCAGCACGGCGTACATGGGGTTGGTGATCGATGGAACCAGCAGGCCCAGCACCGGCGCGTGACCGGTTTTCAGTTGCCGTGCGGCAGCACTCGGGCGGTAATTGAGAATTTCAATGGCCTGCAGGATGCGCTCGAGCGTTTCCTTGCGCATGCGGTCGGTGCGACCGTTCAGGGCGTTGGAGATGGTGCTGACCGAAACACCTGCATGCCTTGCAACATCTTGGATGGTAGCCACGTGAAGCCTTTTACCCGGATCGGGATGCACAAAACTACGGAATTATAAATTTTTTGCGTACCGCGCTGTGCAAAACGTGGCAACTGCTCCTCGCCGCAGGAACAGGATCAGGCAGCGAAGCCGGCAAAATGGGTCACGCCCCAGATGGCGGCGCTCAGGGTAAAGAAGGAAATAAGGGTGGCGCCCAGCGAAGCGGCGGCTGCAATATTTTCCAGACCATAGCGCTGCGCCAGGATCGGGTAGATGCCCATCATCGGCATGGCGGCAGACAGCAGGGCTGCCAGTTGCAGCGTCTTATCCTGCGAGGGCAGGCCAATCTGCAAGCCGAACCACAGGCACAGCCCGACGGCGAGTGGATGCAGCAGCAGCTTGCCGGCAATGATCGGGCTGATTTTCCGCGCCAGCCCTTGCAGCGAAAGGCCTGTGAGCGTGCCGCCGATCACGAACAGCGAGATTGCGCTGCTGGCCTGTGCAAACAACGTGGTCGTGCGCGTCAGTGGTTCAGGCAATTTAAAACTGAAGAGCGATACCAGCATGCCAGCCATCAGCGCGATCACCAACGGATTCGTGATCAGCCGCTTGAAACACTGCGCCAAGGTGCGATACCACGGCTGGTTGCCGTTCTGGCCATGTTCGGCCAAAACCAGCAACAAGGGCAGGATCAGGATGTTTTCAATGACGACATTGAGGGCCAGTGCCGTGGCGGCGACGCTGGGCAGGGTCAGCAGCAGGATTGGAAAACCGACGTAGCCGCTGTTTGCACAGGACATGCCCATGGCATTCAGCGTACTGGCGGCAAAACTTTCCCGTTGCAGCGTGCGTGACCAGAAAAAGCCGAATCCCAGTACCAGTAGCGAGCCGGCGGCATAGGCGAACAGGTAGGCGGGGTGAAGGATATCGTGCAGATCACGGCTGGCGATGGCTCCGAAAATCATGCAGGGCAGCGCCAGATTCAGCACGAATCGGCCGAGGACTTGCATGTCGGCCTTGGCAAACAGATCAAGGCGTACGGCCAGATAGCCGGCAGCAATGGTCAGGTAGATCGGGCCGGTAATGGCCAGAATGTCGAGCATGGCAATTTCGGTGTATATGGGAGTTGCGGGAAAGGGCAAGCAGGCGACTGCCTGCCCTATGTGCGAGTCTAGCCTGCCGTGCTGGACGCTGCCCAGATATTCAATCCGGCATCGCTGGCCCATTGGTCGATCTCGGCCAGTTCTTCCGCCGAAAATGAAAGATTGGACAATGCTGCGACATTTTCTTCCAGTTGGCTGATACGGCTGGCGCCAATCAGGGCAGATGTCACACGCGGATCACGCAAGACCCAGGCTAGTGCCATCTGGGCAAGCGTCTGGCCGCGGCGTTCGGCAATGTCGGCCAGTTTGCGGATCTTGTCCAGTGTCGCTTCTTCCAGGAAGTTCTCGCGGAAGGACGGCGCACCCTTGGCCTTGCGCGAATCGGCCGGAATGCCGCCGAGATATTTGCCGGTTAGCAGTCCTTGTGCCAGCGGGGAAAAAACGATGCAGCCGATACCTTCATCCTCAATCGCACCGAACAAGTCGGCCTCAACCCAGCGATTGAGCATGGAGTAGGAAGGCTGGTGAATCACGCACGGTACGCCCATTGCTTTCAACAGGGCCGATGCTTCACGGGTTTTGGTGGCGGAATAGGACGAAATGCCGGCGTAGAGCGCCTTGCCCTGTTTTACCGCACTGGCCAGTGCGCCCATGGTTTCTTCCAGCGGCGTTTCCGGATCGAAACGGTGCGAATAGAAAATATCGACATAATCAAGCTGCATGCGCTTGAGACTTTGATCCAGGCTGGCCAGCAGGTACTTGCGCGAACCATCGACACCATACGGGCCAGGCCACATGCGATAACCTGCCTTGGTCGAAATGATCAGTTCGTCGCGATAAGCCGCCAGATCGCCCGTGATGACCTGGCCAAAAAAGGTTTCGGCAGCGCCGGGTGGCGGACCATAGTTGTTGGCCAGATCGAAATGGGTGATGCCGAGGTCAAAGGCGCGCAACAACAGGTTACGGGCATTGGCCGGGTCGGCGTTCTGGCCGAAGTTTTGCCACAGGCCGAGCGAGAGCAGGGGCAATTGCAGGCCACTGCGCCCGAGTCGGCGATAAGGCATGGCATCGTAGCGCTGTTGATCGGGTGTCCACACGGTGCTTTCCATACATGACCTCTACGAAAACGGTTAACGAATGGTGTGTCTGCCGGCGCTGACCGCGCCGGTTCGCTCTTCGCAAAGGTAACAGATATGGGCTGATCGATGTCGAGGCAATGGCCGGTTGTTGGGGGAGCGGAATGTGATGGTTCAAGCGGCATTTTCAGAAAAAATAGCGCGCATAAACCTCGAAGCGCTGGCCAGAGAGTTTCTCGCCAAAATCCGTATGGCGCTGCTTGCTCAGGAAAATGGCGCGCGCACGGATTTCCATATTGGTGAAGCCGGTATAGCTGATCTCGGGCGTGATCTGGAAGCTGCCATCGTTCAGGTTCACCATCGTGGTCAGCGCGGTGGTGGTGTATAGCCAGTCGAAAGGCTCGCTCACGCTGGCGCGCAGATAGAGGTAATCACGACCGGGGTTGGAGCGCGCATAACCGGATTGCGCCAGATTCTTGGCCTTGGTGAACAGCGAAGATGAAGTACCCGCCGCTACTGCGGTGTCGGCAAAGTTGTAGTAATCGTCCAGTTGCGAAGCGCTGTAGCCGTTGCCATTACGGTAGTACTCGGCGATCCAGGTCACTTCGCTCTCGGTCAGGTAGCGCAGGCCCAGCAGGAAGCTGTTGATGTTTTCGCGCTGACTTGTGACCTTGCCGCTGGCATCCACATGGCTGCGCGTGACATCGGCCATGCGCGCCCATTCGCCATGAATTTCCAGATTGGTGCCCAGATTGCGCGAGAAATCCACACCGAAGCTTTGCGGCTTGGAACCCTTGCCCAGCCACATCACATCGATATCGGTATCCCAGGCCAGCATGTAGAGCTTGGCAGCGGGGTTGGTGTGGTCGGTTTTGCCGAAATCGCTGTTGATCTTGTCCTTGGCCGGCACAATCAGCGAAGTGAAACCGACCGTGCTGATGGGGCCATCCAGGCTGCGGGTCCAGTCCATGCTGGCCATGGTATAGCCCTCGCGCGCGGCTTGCGGATCGGATGGATCCTTGGCGCGCTCGACAATGCCGACCGGGCTCCAGGCATAGCCCTTGCCCCAGCGCATCACGCGTTTGCCGGCATCGAACGACAAGCCCTGCTGCGGGCTCCAGCGCAGGCCGCCTTCCATGACCTTGTCGTATTCACGATCGATCTCGAACGCATCCTTGGCGTACAGCGCGCGCATGCGCACATCGGCTACGACCTGATCCAGATTCAGCTTGCCGGTCAGCTCCAGCGTGCCGGTGCTGCGCCCTAGCCAGTCACGCTTGCCCTCATCAGGGTAGGTCAGCGAGTAGGCAGAGCGGTCCGGGCGCAGGTTCAGCGCTTCCTGCTTGGCTTCGAAATAACCGCCGAATTCAAAGGTTTTCTTTTCGAACTCGCTGGCGTCAAAGGTGAATTCCTCTGCCGCAGCGGGCAGAGCGGCTGCCAGCAGCAGAGTTATTAATCCGATCCTGAAGTCCATTGGATTCCTCATGCAAAAAACATGAAGTTGCAGGTCGGGTTTTAACCCGACAGCAGGCATCAATGTCGGAATGAATTCCGACCTACAGCATCACCAGTCGTCGGGTTAATGATGCGGTTGCCTGGTTTTCATTTGCGCAATTCCTCCATGCGCGACATGAAGCCTTGCGTGAATACTTCGTCCGGCACGTCACGCTTTTTCAGGCCGGAATAGAGCATGATCGACTGGTATCCCTTGTAGAGCGGGCTGTCGGTTTCGACCGTGGCCGGGCGCTTGATGCCGCCGCCAAAGTCTTTTACATCCTTGAAGTGCAGTGTCTTGATCAGCATGCCGCTGGCCGCAAACGCCTCGATTTCCAGTGGCAGCATCAGTTTCTTGTCGACCTTCATCTTGAGCTTGTCGTAGGCCACGTTGCCGGTCTTGGCTTTCAGCGTGAGTAGATAGGTGTCGCCCTGTTCCTCGATGGATTCGACGTTGTATTCCTCGCTGTAATCCACGCGCATGATGTCGGCGTTGTTGAAAATGCCGCCCGTGACCGATTGCAGGCTGGTGATGCGCACCGGCTTGCCGACGTTGGGGATATAGAGCCACATGTTTTCGCCCTGACGCAGCGTGCTGCGCCCCTTGTCGCTGGCGGGCGAGAGGAACAGCGTGGCGACCTTGTCGCGGCCCTTTTTGACCGTGTAGACGATGAATTCCTTCCTGGCGCCGCTGGGTTCGATATTGATCAGCTTGCGGTAGGATTCATACGATTCCGGCTCCAGATTGCGGTCTACCTTTTCCAGGATGGCCTTGCCATCAAGCGCGGCCTGGGCGGCGAGAGGCAGCAGCAAGGCCGCAGCCAGCAACAGTTTGCGTAACGGGTTCATGATGCGTTTCCTTGTTCAAACGTGGCGAAGTGCCTGAATCGGATCCATGCGCGCGGCACGCCAGGCGGGTTGCAGGCTGGCCAGTGCCGATACCAGCATGGCGGCGATCAGCACCCAGCCCACCTCCACGGCAGAGAGCACCGGCTTGAGCACCACGAAATCGCGCCCGTAGGCAAACGAGACTGGCCAGGTGTGCAGGATCAGGGTCAGGCCGTAGCTGATGGCAATGCCGGCGATGGCGCCGACCAGGCCCAGCAGCAGCCCTTCACCCATGAACATAGCCATGATCTTGCCCGGCTGGGTGCCGATGGCCGACAGCGTGCCGATTTCGCGGATGCGCTCGTAGACTGCCATCAGCATCACGTTCAGTACGCTGACCAGTACGATCGAAACCAGCATGATGCGGATGAACAGCGTCATCAGGTCGATCATCTTGACGATGGTGGCAAACGGCGAGAGTTGCTCCCAGGTATGCAGTTCGGTGACCGGCTTGTCTTCCTTGTTCTTGATTTCGCCCAGCGTGGTGGCCAGCCGCTCCTGTACTTCAGGCATCAGATCGAGATTTTTCAGGCGCACGGCGATTTCCATGACTTCCGGCTTTTCCATGCGCAAGAGTTCGCGCGCGTCCGCTTCGTGGATATAACCATCGCGCCCGCCCGGCCCGGTGACCTGTTCCAGGATGCCGCTGACGACGAAATTCTTGCCGTTGACCGAGCCTGCGGCGTTGGTGGCGACCAGCACCACGGTATCGCCCACTTTCACCTTCATGCCGCGTGCCAGCAGCACCGGCACCAGGATGTGGCCAGGCTCGACCAGTGCGCCATCCTTCTTGCCTTCGGAGATACGGCTGCGCAGCGCCGGCACGGTGGCATCCTCGGTGACCGGATCGATGCCGTTGAGCCGGATGCTGGTGTTCTCGGTGAAGTTGCTGAACATCGCGCCGAGCTTGATGCGCTTGGAGTAGGCGGTGACACTCGGTTCGGCCTTGAGCACGTCCTCGATCTTGGCAATCGCCCCGCTTTGCAGGTTTTGCGTCAGCGGCAGGTTTTCGATGGCGGCGGTATAGCCTTTCTTGTGCACCTGCAGGTGCGCGAGCATGCTGTCGGTAATGTTGCCGACCATGTATTGCTTGAACGAAGTCGCGGCGGAAACGAACAGCAGCAGCGCCACCACGCCGAACATGATCAGCAATGCGGTCAGCAGGGTACGGCGGCGATAGCGCATCAGGTTGCGTGCGGAGAGCTTGAGGATCGAGATCATGATTGCACTCCTTGCGCAGCCAGCTTGCCGTCTTCGAGCGTGAAGGTGATTTCGGCTTCCTGCATGATTTTCGGATCATGCGTGGAGAAGATGAAGGTGGTGCCGAGCTCGTCGCGCATCTTCTTCATCAGGTCGAGGATGCGGTAGGCGGTGTCGTGGTCGAGGTTGGCAGTCGGTTCGTCGGCCAGCACCAGTTTGGGCGAGGCGACCAGTGCGCGCGCCACCGCCACGCGCTGCTTCTGCCCGCCCGACATCTGATCCGGGCGCTTGTGCATCTGCTCTTTCATGCCTACGGCTTCCAGCATGGCCGTCACACGTTCGCGGCGTTTTTCCGCCGGCCAGCCCTGCAGCATCAAGAGCGGGTATTCGACGTTTTCATACGCGGTGAGCACAGGCACCAGATTGAAATCCTGGAAGATGAAGCCCAGATGCTCGCCGCGAAATGCCGCCGCCTCAGAGCGGCTGAGTCTGGAAATATCGGTGTCATACACGCGCAGCTCGCCGCTGGTCGGGTGGTCCAGGCAGCCAAGCAGGTTCAGGATGGTGGATTTCCCGCTGCCCGAAGGCCCGACAAAGGCGGCAAAGGCGCCTTCGCTGATGCTGAAATCCACGCCTTTCAGCGCGGGGATATCGACATCCCCCATGCGGTAATTCTTGGTAACGGCTTTCGCCTCGATCAGCGGCATGATGCGCACTCCTCTGGGTATTTGTTTTCGTTATACGTAGTGGTTTTCTGTATTGCTCGGCGGATTAGCCAAATTTGAGAAACATCCGGGAATACGGGCCTTTCAGTTTCCCGATGGCTTCCTTCACCCGCGTGGCATCCTGGGCCAGCAGCGCGGTTTGCAGATCGTCGACCGATTGCTTCTGTGCCTTGGCCAATGCCGTGAATTCTTCGTTCTTGAGGTACTCGGCCGGGGCTTCACTCGTGAGTTTCTCGCTCAGGTAAGCGAGTACGCCGACCTGGGCCGTCATTTTTTGCATGCCGTTGGGCTGGGCCAGCAAGGCTTCGCCGTTGTTGAGCAGGTGCTCCATCTCGGCGTGATAGGCATTCATGTGGTCACTGTAGACAATCACCTGGTTGCGGTGCCGCAGGTCGGCCAAAAGATCGCGCACCTTTTCCAGCGTTTCGTGCGCCGCGGTCAACTGGCCCTTGCTGACCTCTGTTGCTGCCTGTTCGTAAACCTTGGCCACCTCGTTCAGCGTGGCTGCAAAGCCCGCATCACGGTCATAGGGGGCCGGCGCCTTTGCGGAAAACTGGCCGACGATTTGAATCCAGCCTTGCTGTGCCTGCTGCATGGCTTGTTGTGCTTCTGCCTGCGAATTGCTGTTGGTCTTGAATAGCGCAGCGCGGTAGGGGGCGTAGGCTTTTTGGGCGGCATCCGTGAACGGGTCGGCGGCAAAACTGGTCGCGCAGGTGAAAGACAACGCGGCAATGACGAGCAGCTTGTTCATGATTGGCTCCTTGAGGGTAATCGGTTTCATTTTCATTTATTACATTACGTATATATGTATATTGTTTGGTCGAAAAATAACTGGATAAACCCAGTTTGGTCCGATTAGCGGTGGATGTGCGGCAGGTATCTGCGCGAATAACGCCGCTGCCACCGGTATGGTTGACAGGCGCTGGCAAAAAATCAGGGGCTGATCCTGGCTGATGATTGGCTGATGTGTGTGGTGTCGGCATGAGCCGGTACAATGTGTCGCGCTTCAATTGATGTTTGGGCCGACTTGCGCCGGCCCTTGAAGCAGATGCTGCGCCGAGCGGGCTGCAGCTGGTTTTCCCGCCAGTGTTGCAGGGCGGCGAACGGTGAGCTTTCCTGAGTCAGGTAGACCGGGATGCCCTGGCTTTGCCAGTACCGCAGTTCGAGGTGGCCGATGGCGCGACAGATTACGGCGCCAAATGTTTGTTTTTGTCGGGCCGGGGTGTAGCAGCGACAGGGACCACGGCATGGCAGGTCGCTGGCAGGGTGGATACTGGTTTCGCCGCTTGTGCTGTCGATCAGCAGGAAATGCGCGGATTCGCCAAAATGATTGGGCATCTGCAGGATTTCGCTGTCGGCATCGAGGATGGAAAAGCAGATTTGCATGATTGGGTTGAGTGTTTTTATTGGCTTATGCTTGCCATTATAATAGCATATGCTACAAATAAGCCGGTATTCCGGTATCGGTAAAATGGAGAGAGCATGGGTATTCGGATGACACCGGCGGCAATTGGCGCTGCCTTGGCAGCACTGCGCGCGCGCGGCAGGGGGATCGGTGTGCGCTTGTGTGTCAGTCTTTCCGGCTGTTCCGGCATGTCCTACTGGCTGGAGTTTGCCGATGAGCTGGCTGACAGCGAAGTGACTTTCAGCATGGAAGGCTTGCGCCTGATTGTGCAGACCAGCCATCTCGTCTACTGCGAAGGGCTGGAGATCGATTATGTGCGCAAGGAAAACGAGGAGGGGTTTGTGGTCAACGGGCCGAATACTTGTCAGGATGCCTGTGAGTGTCCGGATACCGACGGAGCATCGAAATCCTGATAAATCCGCTCTCAGTAGCAAAACGGCTGTCAGCGCCCATACAACGTGACAGCCGTTGCCGGTTTGGCATTGATCAGAGCTGATCCAGCCCGTCTTTGCCCAGTACCGGATTCCACGGCAGCAGTTCATACTGCGCGACGTTGTTCAGCACATAAGGATCATTGTCGCGTACCGCATCCAACGTGCTGTCCACGGCATCGTCGGGTACGCGCAGCAGCAACGCGCCGCCATTGCGAGGGTCCAGCGGGCCGGAGGCAAGCAGCAGCCCCTTTTCCTTCAAAGAGCCAAGATAGGCGCGGTGGGCATCCACGACAGGCAGGACTTGTTCCAGTGGTTTGCGAAAACGGATGATGGCAAGTGCGTACATGCAATAATTCCTCGATGCGGGTCGATGAAAAGACGAGTCCGGATTGTAGGGGATGCCGCCATGAGATGCACTGTGCCGCATGCCAAATGCATTCTGGTTTGACCTGATGATGGCACGACAATTGCTGCCCTATAATGCCGCCTTTGCGCGGTAATGCGTTTATCAATCAAGGAGTCTTCCATGGCGCGCCCGATCAAATGTCGCCGCATCAGCAGCACGCCGGCCGCTCGCTATTTCAAGCCGATTGGCATCCCGCTACGTGATCTGGAAGAGATCGTGCTGGGGCTCGATGAGCTTGAAGCCATACGGCTGGCGGATCTGGATGGCCTGTATCAGGTTGAGGCTGCCGAGAAAATGGGCGTATCCCGCCAGACCATCGGCAATATTCTCAACAGTGCCCACCGCAAGCTGGCCGATGCCCTGCTCAACGGCAAGGCGCTGCGTATCGGCCCGGCTGATGAAACGATAGAAGACTGCCAGCCCAAGTTCACGCTTACCAAGGACAATTCATGAAGATCTGCATACCCGTTACCGGCCCCCAGGGGCTGGATGCCCTGTTGCAACCGGATTTCACGGCTGCTGAACATATCCTGATCTACAACCTGGCCAGCGGCGAGCATCGCACGTTCTCGCGTGATGGCGAGACCGAGCAAGAGGCGGACGAGGAGCCGATTGCCATCGATGCTGTCTTGTGTGCGGACATGCATCCGCAAGTCCTGCGCGCATTTTCAGCGCAAGGCATCCAGGTGTTTGCCACCGAAGCTGAAACCGTAGCCCAGGCCCTGCAGGCCCTGCAGGCCGGCGAGGTGGAAGAACTGCTGGCCGGTGGCGGTTGTTGCGGCGGACACCACCATGCGCATGATGACGATCACGAGTGCTGTGGTGGCCATGGTGACGGCGGTTGTGGCTGCGGTGGCGAAGGCCATGGTCATGCGCACGACGAGGATCATGAATGTTGTGGCGGCAAAGGCCATGATGGCGGTGGCTGCGGCTGTAGCCACTGACCGGATGGCTTGATCGAAGCAACGCGAGTCTTTGGGCTCGCGTTTTTTTGTGGGTTGCGCGCATCGCAGTCTCGTACAAATGTCGGGAACCGGATAATCTCTTGCGGCGCTGGTGTCCGGAAAACCATGCGCTGGTAGTTCAATACATATCCATAAAATCAAGGGGGACACATGTTCGGGAAAACCAGAAAGCGCTTGCTTGCGCTCGAAAATGAATTGGCAGCGGCCAGGGAAAAAGAGCAGGTGCAGGCCAGCGAGCTGGCAGCCGTGCGGGCCGAGCTGGATCGTCAACAACAATTGGCGACACAGAAAGATACGGAATGCGACAACCTGCGCGCGGTATTGCGCAACCTGGCGCTATTCAGCCAGACGCTGGAAGAGTCACAGGGCAGCCTGGGCCAGATGGCGTGCTTGCTCAATGAAGAAAAAGTTCAGGCAGTCAGGGCTGCGGAGGTTTCGATTGCCAGTGGGCAAACCACCACGGAGATTGCCTCCAGCCTGCATGTGTTGGCGGAAAGCTCATCAGTTACCGCGAGGGAAGTCGATACGCTGGCGCAGCAGGCCGGTGAAATCGGTTCCATCGTGCAACTGATTCATGAAATTGCCGAGCAGACCAACCTGCTGGCGCTCAATGCCGCCATCGAAGCCGCGCGTGCCGGCGAGGCCGGGCGTGGTTTTGCCGTGGTGGCAGATGAAGTACGCAAGCTGGCCGAGCGCACGGCCAATGCCACCAAGGATATCGATCGACTGGTGGGCAGCATCCGCGGTACATCGTCATCGGCCAAGGAAGCGATGGAGCTGCTCTCGCGAACCGCCGACGATTTCAGTACGCGCGGCAGCAAGGCCACGGAAGAAATGCAATTGCTGATGGATCTGTCACGCAAGATGGAGCGTGTGATCAGCGGCGGCGCGCTCAAGAGCTTCATCGAGGTGGCCAAGGTCGACCATCTGGTGTTCAAGTTCCGCATTTACCTGGCACTGTTCGGCTTGCAAGCCATGCGCGCGGACCAGGTGCCATCGCACAAGGATTGCCGGCTGGGCAAGTGGTACTACGAGGGCGAGGGCCGGCAGCATTTCAGTCAGCATCAGGGTTTCCGTGAAATGGAAGTTCCGCATACCGATGTGCACCGTTACGGCATTGCCGCGCTGGAAGCGCGCCAGCAAGGCGATATGGTGGCGATGCTGCGCCATGTCGAAGCGATGGAAAAAGCCAGCATGTCGGTTATCGACAATTTGCAGCGCATGGCGCAGTGACGTAACCGCAATCCAATCCAGATTAGGCTCTGTTGACGTTTGATTGTTTTTTACGCAAGCCCGCCAACTTGCTGGGGCGAGAAGTCAGGCGCAAGCAATACTGGTGTATTGCGAGCATTGGCGACAAAGCATCTGGCAAGATTGGCGGACTTGCCCTTCGGGCGGCTGGGTCTTTTGTTCCATTACGGCGTTATTTCCCACTTGCGGTACCCGTACCGCGGCCTGGGAAATGCCTTGTACTGGAGCAAAATACCCCAGCCGCGTAAAAATTAATCAAATGTCAACAGAGCCTAACAAATGAACAAGGGCGGCCAGTTGGCCGCCCTTGTTGTATTTGGCTGTAGCGAGGATCAATCCAGCTGCTTGCGGATGAATGCTTTCACGGCTTCGGCATCGGCCGGCAGTACTTCGCAGCGCTGCGGTTTGTCTTCCAGGCCGGCAAAGCTGACCGGGCGATCCGGATCGCGGCCCAGCGCCTCGCGCACGGTGGCTTCAAACTTGATCGGCAGGGCGGTTTCCAGAATGACCACCGGCACGCCGGCTTCGCGAACTTCTTTGGCACCCTTGTAACCATCGGCAGTGTGTGTGTCGATCATCACGCCGTATTTCTCGAACACTTCGCGGATGCTGGCCAGCCGATCAGCATGCGTGCTTCTGGTCGAAACAAAGCCGAACTCAGCGCTCATGCGCTGCGTGTCAGCCTCGGACAACTGGAAGCCCGGACCCTTGTCGACGGCCTTCCAGAGATCAGCGAGCTTGGCACCATCGCGCCCGACCAGATCGAACACGAAGCGTTCCAGGTTCGAGGCCTTGGTGATGTCCATGCTTGGGCTGGAGGTCTCGAAGGTTTCCGCGAGACCGCGCGGACGGTAGCTGCCGGTGCGGAAAAACTCGTCGAGCACGTCGTTTTCGTTGGTTGCCACCACCAGACGGCGGATCGGCAGGCCCATCTGGCGCGCGATATGCCCGGCGCAAACATTGCCGAAGTTGCCGGATGGCACGACGAAATCGACCGGATCGCCGACTTTCTTCGCGACAGCAAAATAGCCCTTGAAGTAGTACACGACCTGGGCGATCACACGGCCCCAGTTGATCGAGTTGACCGCGCCGACCTTGTACTTGGCTTTGAATTCGGCGTCGTTGTTGATCGCTTTCACGATGTCCTGGCAATCGTCGAACATCGAGGTGATCGCCAGATTGAAGATATTGGCGTCCATCAGGCTCATCATCTGCGCGCGCTGGAACGGGCTCATCTTGCCGTGCGGCGAGAGCATGAACACATTCACGCCCTTTTTGCCGCGCATGGCGTATTCGGCGGCCGAGCCGGTGTCGCCAGAGGTTGCGCCAACGATGTTGATTTCGCGGCCTTCACGCGCCAGCACGTACTCGAACAGGTTGCCGAGCAACTGCATCGCCATATCCTTGAACGCCAGCGTCGGGCCGTTCGAGAGTTCCTGAATGAAGAGACCCGGTTCAAGTTCACGCACCGGCGTGATCGCTTCCAGATCGGAATCAGCGCGGCCGTTGCAGTAGACGGCAGGGGTGTAGGTCTTGTCGATCAGCGCCTTCAGATCGGCGGCCGGGATGTCGTCGACGAAAGGCGAGATCACCTTGAAGGCGAGATCGCGGTAGTTGAGTGTGGCCATCTCAGTGAGATCGGCGGTGCTGAGCTGCGGATACGATTCGGCAATCGTCAGCCCGCCATCGGGCGCCAGGCCACCCAGCAGGATTTCACAGAAGGACTTCGGCGGCATCCCGCCACGGGTGGAGATGTATTTCATTTCTTTGACATTTGTCAGGTTGGGCTAAATGCAATGAAGCCCAACAGGGGTGGAAATCCAATGTTGGGCTTCGCGATGCTCAGCCCAACCTACACGTTGTACGTTATTGCAGATGTTCCAGGCGCAGTTTCACCACCTTGCCGTTGACCGAATCGAGTGCTTCGATCTTGGCCAGCGCGCTGTTTACGTTCTTTTCCACGGCCACATGCGTGAGGATGATGATGTCGGCGCGGTTGTCCGCCGCCGGCTTTTGCAGCATCGAATCAACCGAGATGCCGGCATCGGCAAAGATGCGGGTGATGTCGGCCAGCACGCCCGGCTTGTCCTGCGTGTTCATGCGCAGGTAGTAGCAGGTCTCGACTTCGTCGATCGGCAGGATCGGCAGGTTGGCGATCTTGCTCGGCTGGAAGGCCAAGTGTGGTACGCGGTTTTCCGGGTCGGCGGTGGCCAGACGGGTGACATCAACCAGATCAGCGATCACGGCAGAAGCGGTCGGCTCGGCACCGGCGCCGGCGCCGTAGTACATGGTCGCACCGACGGCATCGCCCTTGACCAGCACGGCGTTCATCACGCCATCAACATTGGCAATCAGGCGCTTGGCCGGGATCAGCGTCGGGTGCACGCGCAACTCGATGCCAGCTTCCTTGCGGCGAGTGATGCCGAGCAGCTTGATGCGGTAGCCGAGTTCCTGTGCGTACTGGATATCCTGGGCATCGAGCTTGGAAATGCCTTCGAGATAGGCCTTGTCGAACTGTACCGGGATGCCGAAGGCAATCGCGCTCATGATGGTGAGTTTGTGAGCGGCATCATGGCCTTCGATGTCAAAGGTCGGGTCAGCTTCGGCATAGCCGAGGCGCTGTGCTTCCTTCAATACATCGGCAAAGGCCAGGCCCTTGTCGCGCATTTCAGTCAGGATGAAGTTGCTGGTGCCGTTGATGATGCCGGCCACCCATTCGATCTTGTTGGCAGTCAGGCCTTCGCGCAGCGCCTTGATGATCGGGATGCCACCCGCGACGGCGGCTTCGAAGGCTACCGTTACGCCTTTGGCTTGGGCGGCTGCAAAGATCTCGTTGCCATATTCGGCCAGCAGCTTCTTGTTGGCGGTGACGACGTGCTTGCCGTTCTCGATCGCCTTGAAGACGATTTCCTTGGCGATGGTGGTGCCGCCGATCAATTCGACCACGATGTCGATGTCGGGATTGTTGACAACATCCATGGCGTTATCGGTGATGACAACATCTGCGCCACACAGCTCGCGGGCACGACCGAGTTCGCGGGTGGCGGCCATGGTGATCACGATGGGGCGACCAGCGCGGCGGGCGATTTCTTCGGCGTTGCGTTTCAATACGACGGCAGTACCGCCGCCAACCACTCCTGTGCCACACAGGCCAACATTGATGGGTTTCATCATTTCAATTTCCTGTTTGATGCGCGTTAAGCGTAACGTTTTCGATAGCGGTCAAGGAAGCGGGCAATGCGTTGCATCACTTCGTCCAGATCGTCGGTATTGGGCAAAAAGACCACGCGCACATGATCGGGTTGTGCCCAGTTGAAGCCGGTACCCTGCACCAGCAATACGCGCTCTTCTTCGAGCAATTCCAGCACGAACTGCTGGTCATCCTTGATCGGGTACATCTTCGGATCAAAGCGCGGGAACATGTAGAGCGTGCCTTGCGGCTTCACGCAGGTCACGCCGGGCATGCTGGTCAGCGCATTCCAGGCCAGATCGCGCTGGCGCGTGAGCCGCCCGCCCGGCCTGACCAGATCGTTGATCGACTGATAGCCGCCCAGCGCGGTCTGGATCGCATACTGTGCCGGCACGTTCGAGCACATGCGCATGGACGACAGCAGGTTCAGCCCTTCGATATAGTCGCGCGCGACCTTCTTGTTGCCCGATACCACCATCCAGCCGGCGCGGTAGCCACAGGCACGGTAGTTCTTCGACAGCCCGTTGAAGGTCACGAACAGGATGTCGTCCGCGAGCGATGCCATCGAGGTATGTGTGGTGCCGTCGTACAGAATCTTGTCGTAAATTTCGTCGGCATAGATGATCAGCTTGTGCTGGCGTGCGATCTCGACCAGTTCCTTCAGCACTTCGACCGGATACACCGCGCCAGTCGGGTTGTTCGGGTTGATCACCACCAGTGCGCGGGTCTTGTCGCTGATCTTGGCGCGAATGTCATCCAGCGCCGGCAGCCAGCCGTTGGCTTCGTCGCAGATGTAATGGCGTGCCTTGCCGCCGGCCAGGTTCACGGCCGCTGTCCACAGCGGGTAATCCGGCGCCGGAACCAGCACTTCGTCGCCATTGTTGAGCAGCGCCTGCATCGCCAGCACGATCAGCTCGGAAACACCGTTGCCAAGGTAGATGTCCTCGACCGTGACATCGGCGATCTTCTTTTCCTGCGTGTAGTGCATCACCGCCTTGCGCGCGGGGAAGATCCCCTTGGAATCCACATACGCCGCCGCGTCCGCCATGTTGCGGATCATGTCCTGCGTGATTTCTTCGGGCGCATCGAAGCCGAACACCTTGGGGTTGCCGGTGTTGAGCTTGATGATGCGATGGCCTTCTTCTTCCATCTGCTTCGCGCGTTCGAGCACCGGGCCGCGAATGTCGTAGCAGACGTTGTGAAGTTTGTGGGATTTGTGAATCATGGATTCCATGATGCGCTCTGCGCCTCGGGCGCGGTTTTGTTAGGGGAACCTCGTATTCTAACGAAAGATCGCGCCGAGAAAACCACCAATCAGCCGGATTTGGCGGGATAACAGTGGTTTTAACACGGTAAAATGTGGGAAACGAAAAACACCGAGACCACGATGAAGCTTGTTGCAGACAAATACCCAGGGATCAACCAGTTCAGCGGCTATGGCGCAGACTGGGTGAAGATCAACGGCGAGACTTACCACGGCAGCTTGCTGGTGTCTGCGCAATCCGTTGGCAACTGGCGACCAGCCGCGTTCGATGATCTGCGGCGCGAGGATTTTTCCCTGGTACTGGCGCAGCAACCCGAGCTGGTGCTGCTGGCCACCGGCAGCCGCATCCGCTTTCCGCATCCTGCCCTGAGCCGCGATCTGACCGATGCGCGCATCGGCATGGAAGTGATGGATGTCGGCGCATTGTGCCGCACCTTCAATGCGCTGGTGGGCGAGGGCAGGCGCGCGGTGGCGCTGGTGTTGTTTGAATAGACAGCAATCGCGGTGAACCGGTGATCGATATCTGGTTGAATGGTGCGAATGATTCTTATCGCCATGCTAGAATCACGGCACCATGAATTGCCTGCGCCGTTTTTTCCTTGTGATCCTGATCTGCCTGCTGCCGCTGCATGCCGGCATGGCAGCGGTCGCGCATATTTCTGCAACGCTGGCGCAGACACAGACAAGCAAATCTGCCGGACACGATATTGTCCATGAGCATCGTGACTGGTTCGGTGGCGTGGAATTGCATGTGCACAAGGCTGTGGATACCGCGCATGCCGATACCGGCAAATCCTGCAATTCAGTCAATGGCGTGCCCGTGGATGAATACAGGCAGCCCGAAGTCGTCTGGAGTGTATCCAGATGGTCGGTGACTGATGCCATGTTCCCGAATGATCATCCCCGCGCTCCCCCGGAGCAGCCTCCCAGAGCCCGCGCCTGATCCGGCGCGATTGATGCTCATCGTTCATTTTCCTGATTGATCTAAGCCTCATTGCGCTGGATTGCGTGGCTGTCGCGCGCTTTCCTTTTTCATTTTTGCAGTGAGGTTTTCATGTTTTCCCTGTTTTTCAGGGGGCTTGGCCTGGGGCTGGCCGTCATGGCATGGGGGGTGTCATCTCCCGTGTCTGCGGCCACGCTCAGGGAGGCCCTCGATCATGCCTGGTCAAATCAGGCACAGTCCGCCCGGCTCGCACAATTCGACGCACAGATGGCAGCCAGCCAGGCATGGCTGCCCAATCCCCCCGCGCTGAGCCTGTCTGGTCGCAGCGATCAGATCGATGCCAGACAAGGCGCTCGCGAATGGGAGGCTGAAATCAGCTTTCCGCTCTGGTTGTGGGGTCAGCGCGAACAGACGCAAATCGTGGCTCGCAGCGAGCAGGAAGCCGGTATCGGGCGATTTGCGCTGGAGCGCTGGCAACTCGCGGGCGAGTTGCGCGAAGCGTGGTGGGAGGTACGATTGGCTGAAGCCGAGCTGGAAGCAGCACAGCTCAAGCTTGGCGAATCCTGGCAACTGGAAAGCGATGTGCAGCGCCGGGTTGCCTCGGGCGATCTGGCTCCGCTTGATCTGAACCAGGCACGCGCCAGCGTGGCACAGGCCCGGCTGGAAGCGCTGCGCGCGCAGACAGCGCTGCAGATTTCCCGCCAGCAGTTCAATGCGCTCGCAAAAGGTGCGGCGGTGCCCGATCAGCCTGAAACCCTCACGCAGGTCAGTGCCGACGGACTCGATGCCCATCCGGCCCTGACCAGTCTTGGCGCCGCTGCCGTGGCGGCACAGGCGCGATTGGGCCTGGCCGGCAAGGATACGCGTGATGCTCCGGAAATCGGCCTTACCCTGACGCGTGAACGCGGCCAGCATGGCGAGCCGTACCAGAACCTTGCCAGGCTCTCCCTGAAAATTCCGTTTGGCTCGGCAGCGCGCAACCAGCCGCGTATCACTGCTGCCAATGCGGAACTGGCCGAGGCGCAACTGCTGTTCGAGCAGATGCAGCGCAAACAGGCTGCCGCCATTGCAACCGCCCAGGCAGAACTCGCGCAAAGCAGGCAGGCCGTCGAGATCCAGCAGGAAAACCTCCAGATCGCGGAACAAAGCTTTGCCTGGGTCGATAAGGCTTTCCGCGCCGGGCAGCTCGATTTGCCGGCCCGCCTGCGCGCCGAATCGGATCTGGCCAGCGCCAGATTGTCCGTCACCCGTGCCCGGCTCGAATCTTCTCGTGCCGTTTCCCGTTACCACCAGGCTGTGGGAGTCCTGCCATGATTCGCCCCATTCTTTTGCTGCTGATCTTGCCGGCATGGGTGTTTGCCCATGGTGACGAGGATCACGGCGCCAGTGCCGAACCCGTTGCCGTCACCGCGGCCAGCCCACGGGCCGAGGCGCATACCGAACTGTTCGAGCTGGTGGTCTCCCCGCAAAACGGACAATTGCTTATCTATCTTGATGATTACGCCAGCAACCAGCCCGTCGGCGGTGCCAGCGTGGAGGTAGAAAGCGATGACTGGAAAGCCACCGCCAGTCCCGTGGAGCACGGTACCTATCGCGTGGAGGACCCCCGGTTTTCCCGCCCCGGAACCTACCCGCTGATCTTCACCGTGACCGCAGGCGATGCGGCCGATCTGATCGAAACCACCTTGCTTGTTCAGGCGCCTGCCCCGGATGCAGCGGTTCAGTCCTGGCCATTTCGCATCAGCTGGCCATGGTTCGCCGGCCTGATAAGCATTCTGGCTGCGGTTGGCGTAGCCCTTGTGCGCTTGCGTCGCAAACCCGCGCGTTGAAGGAATTCCTTACATGAAAAAGAAATTATTGATTGGCGGTTTGCTGCTGTTATCCATTGCATCCGCCTGGGCACATGGCGATGAAGACCATGGCGCGGCACAGACAGCCGAAATCGTGACGGCGGACAAACCGAACCGCTTGCCGGATGGCCGGGTGTTCATACCCAAAACGGTGCAACGGCGTCTCGAAATCCGGACCTTGCTGGCAGAGGAAAAAACCGTTGCGCGTACGCTTGAGCTGAACGGCCATGTGGTGATGGACCCCGATTCAGGCGGGCGCGTGCAGGCCATGCAGTCCGGTCGGATCGAATCCGCTGCGAGAGGGCTGCCGCATGTCGGGGCCAAGGTGCGCAAGGGCGATGTGCTGGCCTATGTGCAGCCGGCGATTTCCAGCCTGGAGCGCGCCAGTGCGCAGGCCGAACAGCGCGAAGTGCAGGCCCGGCTTCAGTTGGCGGAAAAACAGTTGGTGCGGCTGAAATCCCTGTCCGGAACGGTGCCGGGCAAGGAAATCGATGCGGCCGAGGCCGAAATTGCCGCCTTGCAGGGGCGTTACCAGGCGCTTGCCACTGGTAACGCGCGTGAAGCCTTGCGTGCGCCGGTGAGTGGCGTGATTGCCGCGAACAATGTGGTCAATGGCCAGGTGGTCGAGGCGAGGGAGGTCTTGTTCGAGATCGTTGATCCGGCCCGGATGATGATCGAAGCGCTGGCCTACGATCCACAGCTGGTTCGGGGCCTGAGCGGGGCCTCACTGGCTGGTTCGAAGACGCGCTTGGTCTACCTCGGCGGTGCGGCCTCGCTGCGGGAAGGTGCGCTTCCCCTGCTGTTCCGGGTACAGGGCGCGGATATGCCGCTGGCATTGGGCCAGACGGTCAAGGTCATTGCCCAGACGGACCAGACCCTGACCGGTGTGCCGCTGCCTACTTCCGCGATCGTGAAAAACAGCGCCAACGAGAACGTGGTCTGGGTGCATGAGCGTGCAGAAATCTTCCGCCCTGTTGCCGTGCAGGTCAGCAGTGTGGATGGCGCGCAGGTGGTGGCACAGGGGTTGAAGAGCGGTCAGCGCATCGTGATCAGCAGCGCTGCCCTGATCAACCAGATTCGCTGAGGAGACGATCATGTTCAGTTGGATCGTCAATACCAGCCTGAAAAGCCGCTTGTTCGTGCTGGCCTTCGCCCTGATCCTCATGGTCTACGGCGCCATCACGGCTTCTCGCATGCCGGTGGATGTGTTTCCGGATCTGAACAAGCCGACCGTGACCGTGATGACGGAAGCGGGCGGCATGGCACCGGAAGAAGTCGAGCAACTGGTTTCCTTTCCGCTGGAAACCGCGCTCAATGGCATGCCCGGCGTTACCCGGGTGCGCTCGGTCTCCGGCGTCGGACTTTCCATCGTCTACGCCGAATTCGCATGGGGAACCGACATCTATCGCAACCGCCAGCTGGTGGCGGAGCGATTATCCGAGGTGAAGGAGCAATTGCCCGAAGGTGTCAGCCCCGCCATGGGGCCGATCTCCTCGGTCATGGGGGAAATCATGCTGATTGCCCTGCCGGCCGATCCGGCCAAGGTCAGCCCGATGGCGGTGCGCGAATATGCTGATTTCGTGCTGCGTCCGCGACTGCTGTCGATTCCGGGCGTGGCGCAGGTGATCCCGATCGGTGGCGAGGTGCGCCAGTTCCGCGTCGAGCCGGATACGGCGATGATGGCCCGGCTGGGCGTCAGCTTTGAAGATCTCGAATCGACCCTGCGCGCGTTTTCCAGCAACACCAGCGGCGGGTTTCTGGAGCAGAATGCCCGCGAATACCTGATCCGCAATCTGGGGCGGACGACGCGGCTGGAGGACCTGCAAAATCTGGCCGTGCGCGATGCACAAGGCCAGCCGATCCTGCTCAAGCAACTGGCCGACGTGAAATTCGCCGCTTCGTTCAAGCGCGGTGATGCCGGGTTCGCTACCAAACCAGCCGTCATCGTCAGCGTCCAGAAGCAGCCGGGCGCAGATTCGGTGAAACTGACCGGCCAGATCGAGGTGGCACTCGCGAGTCTGACCAAATCATTGCCGCCTGGCGTCTCCCATCCGGAAATCTCGTTCCGGCAGGCGGATTTCATCCAGGCTTCGATCGGCAATGTGCAGGAGGCGCTGCGCGATGGCGCCATCATGGTCGCGGTCATCCTGTTCCTGTTCCTGATGAACGTGCGAACCACGCTGATTTCGCTCACCGCCATTCCGCTGTCGCTGGCCATCACGGCGCTGGTGTTCCATGGCATGGGGCTGTCGATCAATGTGATGACGCTGGGCGGGCTGGCGATCGCGATCGGTGAGCTGGTCGACGATGCACTGGTCGATGTCGAAAACGTCCTGCGGCGCCTGAAGCAGCACAAGCCGCAAGGCATCGTCGACATCATCCGGGTGATCGCAGCGGCCTGCAACGAGGTTCGTTCCGGTGTCGTGGTCGCGACGCTCGTGGTGGTGCTGGTGTTCGTTCCCTTGTTTGCGCTGCCCGGTATCGAAGGACGCCTGTTTGCACCGCTGGGCGTGGCCTATATCACCTCTATCCTGTCGAGCCTGCTGGTGGCGCTGACCGTGACACCGGTGCTGTGCTATTTCATGCTGCCCCGCATGAAGCAGATCGAGCATGGCGATTCGAGATTCGTGCGCTGGCTCAAGCATTGGGATGAACGCATCCTGCGGGCCTCGTTCAGCCGGGCGAGGTTGGTGTTGGGCGGCGCCGTGCTGATGCTGATTGCCACCGTGGCCACCGTGCCGTTCTTTCCCCGGGCATTCTTGCCGGCTTTCAACGAGGGAACGCTGACGATCAGCATGATGCTCAACCCGGGAACTTCGCTTGAGGAATCCAACCGCGTCGGTGCCCTGGCCGAATCGTTGTTGCTGCAGGTGCCGGAAGTAAAAAGCGTGGGGCGGCGTACCGGTCGCGCCGAGCTGGATGAGCATGCCGAGGGTGTGCATTCGAGCGAGATCGATGTCGATCTGAAACCGTCCGAGCGCAGCAGGGACGTGGTGATGGCGGATATCCGCACGCGCCTGGCTGCTTTGCCCGCGACTACCACCGTCGGCCAGCCGATCTCGCACCGGCTGGATCATTTGCTCTCGGGGGTGCGCGCGCAGATTGCGCTGAAGGTCTTCGGCGACGATCTGGATACCCTGCGCAGCCAGGCCGCCGATTTGCACGGACAACTGTCCCGCATCCCCGGCATAACCGATCTGCAGATCGAGAAACAGGTCCTGATTCCCCAGATCAAGGTCCGGCTCGATTATGACCGGGCGGCGCAGTATGGCATCTCGCCTGGCTCCTTGCTCCAGACGCTGGAAACCCTGACCGAAGGGGATACCGTGGCGCAGATCGTCGATGGCAACAAGCGCTTCAATCTGGTGGTACGCCTGCCTGACAGTGCGCGCGATGTTCAGGGCCTGGGCAATATCCTGATCGCCACGCCGCATGGCCGGATTCCGCTTTCCCAGGTCGCCACGATCGAAGAATCCGATGGTCCCAACCAGATCGGGCGCGAAAACAGCCGGCGCCGTATTGTGATCTCGGCCAACACCGATGGCTCGGACATGGCCCGGATCGTGGGGCAGATTCGCCAGACCGTGGCGGCCCTGCATCTGCCTGAGGGGTATTTCATCAGCATCGAGGGCCAGTTCGAAGCGCAGGAACAGGCAACCCGCCTGATCGGCGGGCTGTCGCTGGTCTCGCTCGCCCTGATCTTCATGGTGCTTTACAACCGCTACCAGTCGGTGAAGCTGGCCGCGATCATCATGGGCAATATCCCGATGGCACTGATTGGCAGTGTCATTGCGATGTGGCTGGCCGACATTTCCCTGTCGGTGGCTTCGCTGGTCGGCTTTATCACGCTCACCGGCATCGCCACGCGCAACGGCATTCTGAAGATCAGTCACTACATCAATCTGTGCAAGTTCGAAGGGGAAACCTTCAGCCAGCAGATGATCGTGCGCGGATCGCTGGAGCGGCTGACGCCGGTACTGATGACGGCACTGACTGCCGCGCTGGCACTGGTGCCGTTGCTGTTTGCTGCCGAGGCGCCGGGCAAGGAAATCCTGCATCCGGTTGCCGTGGTGATTTTTGGCGGATTGATCAGCTCGACCCTGCTCGATTCGCTGCTGACGCCGCTGATGTTCTGGCTGTTTGGCGAGAAACCGCTGCAAGTCTTGCTGCAAGACCGCAGCGCCGAAGTTTTTTGATGACACCCGCCCCGGACACGGATTCGGGGCATTCACCGAGGAAAAAACATGAAAAAGATCTTGATCGCTACTTTATTGACCTGTGCCGCCGGTCTGGCGTTTGCCGATGGCACCCTGCAGCCCAAGTATGGCGGAACGATGGTGGAGGCGAAATCCGGCAACCGGATCGAGCTGGTGGTGTCACCTGGAATGGTCATGGTCTATCTGACTGACCATTCCGACAAACCCCTGGATACGCGCGGTGCCAGCGGGGAAATCACGCTGCTGTCTGGCACCAGCAAGACGACCGCCAAGCTGCAGGCCGGCCAAGGCAATGCCCTGATGGCACACGGCACCTTCAATGCGGCATCCGGGGCCAAATCGATTGTCAAGTTTGCACTGGCCGGCAAACCGGCTGAACAGGTGCGGCTGGAGATCAAATAGGTTTTCAGTCGCAATAAAGAAGTCGGCCACGAGGATGGATGAGAACTATGTACCCCATCTGGCCATCCAATGACCATTGCTTGGGCCGAGAGGAGAGAGTGATGAATCGTCGCAATTTCATTGCCGGGGCCGCCGTAACGGGGGGGCTGGGTCTGGCGGCCTGGATCGGAACGCGCAGCAGTTGGGGGAATCTTGCCTCAATGGGGCATGACATGGCGCACTCTTCGTCTGCCATGCCGCTGAAGGTGGCGGCCGAGGTGCCGCTATTGCCGGAATCTGCCCTGCCGGCCGGCAAGGCGCACCTGCCCCTTGGGCTGCTGCGCAATACCGCATCCCAGGCCGGCGTGTTCCAGGCGGAATTGCGCGCGGCCGAGCATGTGCTGGAACTGGTGCCGGGCAGAAAAACGCCGTTCTGGCTCTACAACGGACAGGTACCGGGGCCGCTGATCGATGTGCTCGAAGGCACACAGGTGGAGATTCGCTTCATCAACCAGCTCAAGCAGGCCTCGACCATTCACTGGCATGGCCTGCCGGTGCCGCCCGATCAGGATGGCAACCCGCAGGATGCCGTACCCGCGGGGAGCGAGCGCGTGTACCGCTTCACGCTGCCCGAAGGCAGCGCCGGCACTTACTGGTATCACCCGCACCCGCATGGCGATACGCCGGAACAGGTCTACCGCGGCTTGGCTGGCGCATTCATCGTGCGCGCCAAGATAGATCCACTGGCGGCGTTTGCCGAACAGCACCTGATGATTTCGGATCTGAAGCTGGATGCTGAGGCCATGATCCCGGACAACACCGAATCCGACTGGATGGATGGGCGCGAGGGCCAGTTCGTGCTCGTCAACGGGCAGCGTGAACCGCGGCTCAGCATCGCCGGGCGCCAGCGCTTGCGCATCTGGAATGCCTGCAGCGCCCGCTATTTGCGGCTGGCGATTCCCGGGCAGCAACTGGTGCTGGTCGCTACCGATGGCGGCCTGATCGAGCGCCCGCAAGTGCTCGATGAAGTCCTGCTGGTGCCAGGGCAACGCATCGAAATCCTTGTCGGTAATGGTCAGGCTGCGCAAGTCGAGCTCAAGGCCCTGATCTACGATCGGGCAAAAATGGCTGCCACAGGGCCGGAGGTGGAGCGCACGCTGGCATGGCTCGATTTCACGCCAGGCCCGCTTCCCGCTATTCCTGCCACGCTGCGCAAGGTGCCCGATTATGGCCAGGAAGTTGCCACCAGGAAGGTTGAATTCAGCGAAACCATGAGCATGGCGGATGGCCGGCATGCCATGAGTTTTCTCGTCAACGGCAAGACCTTCGATATGCAGCGCATTGATCTGACCAGCAGGGTCGGTGACGTGGAAATGTGGGAAATTTTCAACAATTCCCACATGGATCACCCGTTCCATCTGCATGGCACGCAATTCGTGGTGCTGGATTCAAGCCGCGAAGGCCGGCAAGAGGCGATGCCATACCGCGCCTTGCACGATACGGTGAATTTGCGGCCGTATGAAACACTGCGGATCAAAACCGTCCAGCATCATCGCGGGATACGCATGTTCCACTGCCATATCCTGGAGCACGAAGGGCAGGGCATGATGGGGCAGCTAGAAATCAGTTAAGCCCCGTTCACCGGCTGTCGCGAGAGACCGCCGGCAGGTTATGGGTAGTGCAGGAACCCTGATCACGACTGCGAAGCAGGCGCGTGATCAGGTTCTCCGTTTCTGGCAGATGATCCGCTGTTACTTGGCCGGGCTGATTGCCGTGATGCGGTACTTGCTGCCTTCCATCTCGACATCGAACACCACTTTCTGTCCGCTGCTCAGGCCCTTGGCCAGATCCGGATTGGCCAGAGGGAAGGGCATGGTCATGGCCGACCATTTCAGCGCGGGAATCGCCTCATGCGCGATCGTGACCGATTTGGCATCAATAGCCTTGATCACGCCGGTGCCCTGCGCTTTCTGCACATTGGCGGCGATCACGATGGCAGGTACGCTCAACAGGGCAGCCAGTGCTGCGGTTTGCATCCAGTTTTTCATTTTCCAGCTCCTTCAAAAAGTGCGGCACGATGCCGCGAAAAAATCAGTCTTTCAATTGACGCTGCTTTACCCAGGCATAGATCGCCGGGATCACCAGGAGTGTCAGGATCGTCGATGACACCATGCCGCCGACCATCGGCGCGGCGATGCGGCGCATTACTTCCGAGCCGGTGCCGCTGCTCCACATGATCGGCAACAGGCCGGCCATGATCGCTACCACGGTCATCATCTTCGGTCGTACGCGCTCGACTGCGCCTTCGATGATTGCAGCATAGAGATCGGCGGCCGTGGCGCGAGTTCCTTCCTGCTCGCGTTGCTTGCGGATGGCTTCCCAGGCATGGTCGAGGTAGATCAGCATCACCACGCCGGTTTCCGCTGCCACGCCGGCCAGTGCGATAAAGCCGACGCCCACGGCGACCGAGAGGTTGTAGCCAAGTGCCCACAGCAGCCAGACTCCGCCGACCAGCGAGAACGGTACCGAGAGCATCACGATCAGCGTTTCGGTCATGCGCCGGAAGTTGAGGTACAGCAGCAGGAAGATGATCGCCAGCGTGGCTGGAACCACGATCTTGAGCTTTTCCTTGGCGCGTTCCATGTACTCGAACTGGCCGCTCCACACTGCATAGTAGCCGGGTGTGAACTTCACCTGGCTGGCCACGGCCTGGCGCGCATCGTTCACGTAACTGCCGACATCGCGGCCGTGGATGTCCACATAGATGTAGGCCGACAGCAGGCCGTTTTCGGTGCGGATGCCTGGCGTGCCTTTCTCGATACGGATGTCGGCCAGTTGCCCGAGCGGAATCATCGCCGCACCACCCATGGCAGGCACCAATACTTCGCGGGCGATGGCCTGCGGGTCGTGGCGCAATTCGCGCGGGTAGCGCACCGATACGCCAAAGCGCTCGCGCCCTTCCACCGTGGTCGTCACCATTTCGCCACCGAGTGCCGAGGCGATCACATCCTGCACATCGGAAACCTGCAGGCCATAGCGTGCAAGCTTGCTGCGGTCGGGCTCGATGGTCAGGTAGAAACCGCCGGTCAGGCGTTCGGCAAACGCACTGGTGGTGCCGGGAACGGCCTTGACCACGGCTTCGATCTCGCGCGCGGTGCGTTCGATCTCGGTCAGATCGCGCCCGAATACCTTGATGCCGATCGGCGTACGGATGCCGGTGGAAAGCATGTCGAGTCGTGCCTTGATCGGCATGGTCCAGGCATTCGACACGCCCGGAATCTGCACGGCTTTATCCAGTTCATCAATCAGCTTGTCGATGGTCATTCCCGGCCGCCATTCGCTTTCCGGCTTGAGGTTGATCACCGTCTCGAACATCTCGAGCGGGGCCGGGTCGGTGGCCGAATTGGCGCGTCCTGCCTTGCCGAACACGGTGGCCACTTCCGGGAAGCTCTTGATGATCTTGTTCTGCGTCTGCATCACCTCGGCTGCCTTGGTCACCGACATGCCCGGCAGCGAGGCCGGCATGTAGAGCAGCGAGCCTTCGTTGAGTACCGGCATGAATTCGCTGCCCAGCCGCGACAGCGGCCACAGACTGGCCAGCATGACAACCATGGCAATCGCCACTGTGGTTTTCTTGCGCCCCAGTACCGCATGGATGAACGGCCGATAGGCCCAGATCAGGAAGCGGTTTACCGGGTTCTTGTGCTCGGGCAGGATCTTGCCGCGCACAAAGATCAGCATCAGCACCGGTACCAGCGTGATGGAAAGCAATGCTGCGCCGGCCATCGCGAAAGTCTTGGTGAAGGCCAGCGGCGAGAACATGCGGCCTTCCTGCGATTCCAGCGTGAATACCGGCAGGAACGATACGGTGATGATCAAGAGCGAGAAGAACAGTGCCGGGCCAACTTCGCGGCAGGCTTCGAACATGATCTTGATCCGGTCTGCGCCGGGTGGCGCACGCTCGATATGCTTGTGTGCATTTTCGATCATCACGATCGCGGCATCGACCATCGCACCCACCGCAATCGCGATGCCGCCCAGGCTCATGATGTTGGCGCTGACGTTCAATGCACGCATGCAGATGAAGGCGAACAGCACCCCGAGCGGCAAAGTCAGGATCGCGACCAGCGCACTGCGGGCATGCAGCAGGAAGATGCCGCAGACCAGTGCCACGATCAGGCTTTCTTCGAGCAGCGTGCCTTTCAGCGTTTCAATGGCGCGGTCGATCAGTTCGGATCGGTCGTAAACCGGCACCACCGACAGCCCGGCGGGCAGGGCCGCTTGCAGTTCGGTCAGCTTGGTTTTTACATGATCGATGACGTTGAGCGCATTCTCGCCCACCCGCGCCATGACGATGCCGCCAACCGCTTCGCCCCCGCCGTTGAGCTCGGCGATGCCACGCCGTTCATCTGCACCGATCTCCACCCGTGCCACATCCTGCAGCAAGACCGGCGTGCCGTCCTTCGCTTTCAGTACGATCTGGCGCAGGTCGTCCGCGCCGCGCAGATAGCCCTTGCCGCGCACCATGTACTCGGTTTCGGCCATCTCGATCACGCGTCCGCCCACGTCCTGGTTGCTGCGGCTGATCGCTTCGCTCACCTGCATCAGCGGTATGCCATAAGCGCGCAGCTTCACTGGGTCGACCGTGACCTGATACTGCTTGATAAAGCCGCCGATGCCGGCGACTTCCGCCACGCCCTGCGCCTTGGTCAGCTGGTAGCGCAGGAACCAGTCCTGCACCGTGCGTTGCTCGGCCAGATCGTGTTTTTCCGACATCAATGCGTACTGGTAAACCCAGCCCACGCCGGTGGCATCCGGACCGAGGCTGGGCGCCACGCCCTTGGGCAGCTTGCCGGCCACGGTGTTCAGGTATTCCAGCACGCGCGAACGCGCCCAGTAGAGATCGACATCATCCTCGAAGATCACGTAAACGAACGAGGCGCCGAAGAACGAGAAGCCGCGTACCACCTTGGCCTTCGGTACCGACAGCATCGCCGTGACCAGCGGATAGGTAACCTGGTCCTCGACCACCTGTGGCCCCTGGCCGCTGTATTCGGTGTAAACGATGACCTGGGTATCAGATAAATCAGGCAGCGCATCGAGCGGGGTATTTTTCACCGCCCAGATGCCGCCCAGGATCAGGATGCCGGTCAGCAGCAGCACCAGAAAACGGTTTCTGAGCGACCAATCAATGATTTTCTCAAGCATGGTCAGTGGCCCTCGTGTCCAGCGGCAGATGCCGGTTCGGCTTGCGTGGCAGGCTTGGTCGACTGATCGGTACTGCTCATGCCGGAAACGGCTGCCTTGAGGTTGCTCTCGGCATCGATCAGGAAGTTGGCGGTCGTGACCACCTGTTCGCCTTCACCCAGCCCGCTTTCTACTGCGATCAGCCCATTGCCACGCTGTCCGGTTTTGATCTCGCGGGCTTCGAATCGACCTTCACCCAGGCTCACCAGCACAATCTGGCGCTTGCCCGAATCGATCACCGCGGAATCGGGCACCACAAGCGTCTTGCCGCTGGATTTGCCGGCCAGTTCGGCCTGGGCATACAGGCCCGGCTTCAGCTTGTTGCCGGGGTTGGCCAGGATCACCCTGACCTTGGCGGTGCGGGTCTCGGTGTTCAGTGTCGGATAGACGAAATCAACCTTGCCATTGAAGGTTTCGCCCGGATACGCATCGAGCGTGACCTTTACCGAATTGCCAACCTTGGCGGCGGACAGGTCCTGCTCGGCGATGTCGAGCTGCAGCCAGACGCGCGACAGATCGGCGATGCGGAACAAGGCCTCGCCCGGCATGAAGCGGGCGCCGCGGATGGCCATTTTTTCCAGCACGATGCCGGAGGCCGGCGCATGGTAAGCCACGGTGCGGCGCGGCTCGCCGCCTTGTTGCAGGCGGGAGATTTCACTGCCTGGCACCTCCCATTGCTTCAGGCGCAACAGGCTGTTCTCTGTCAGTCGGCCGACACCCTGACGTGCATCGCTGCTGGCGCTGGCGAGCGTAGCCGCGCCTTGTACTGCCAGCCGGTACTCCTGCTGCGCGGCGTAAATGTCAGGGCTATAGGCTTCGAACAGCACCTGGCCGCGTGCCACGGTATCACCCACCGCGCTGGCTGAAAGTTTTTCGATCCAGCCCTCGAAGCGTGGCGAAACGGTGACGACCGCGCGCTCGTCGATTTCGATCTGGCCCACCGCGCGCACGCTACGGCCGACTTCCTGCATGGTCACGGCAGCGGTCTTCACGCCCAGGCGCTGGATTTTTTCCGGGGTGATGCGTACGAAGTTCGGCCCGACCACTTCGCTCTCGTAGACCGGAATGTAATCCATGCCCATTTCGTCTTTCTTCGGCACCGGCGAGGTATCCGGCAGGCCCATCGGGTTGCGATAGAACAGGATCTTGTCCTGGCCGGCCGGCGCGCCGCCTGCTTCCTCGCCCTCATAGACCGGGATGTAGTCCATGCCCATGCTGTCTTTCTTGGGCACGGGCGAGGTATCGGGCAAGCCCATCGGGTTGCGGTAATAGAGGATCTTCTTTTCAGCAGTCGGGGCAGCAGCCTGGGTATCGTGGGCGCCGGTCTGGCGCTGGCCCAGCCAGTAGCCGCCGCCGGCGAGAAGGATGGCGACGAGCGTGGCAGCCGTGAGGGTAGTCGCGGTGAGGGGGATCGGTTTGTTCATGTTATTGGTCTCCGGTCATTCTTTGCAGGCCGCTCGATGCCGTGAACGCATCGACTTCGGCCATCAGGCGCATCTGGCGCAGGGTGCGGATCTGCTGCTGGGATTCGAGCAGGGCGGCGAATTCGCCACGTCCGGCCGAATACGCGGCCAGCGACGATTGCAAGGTGAGTTCGGCCTGCGGCAACAGGGTTTTGTCGAGCAGTTCGAGCTGACGCTGCGCGGTATCGGACATCGCACTCATCTGGTGGATGTCGCGCTCGATCATGCGCAGACGGGTTTGCTCATCGGCCTGTGCCTTCATCAGCATGGACGCGGCTTCATTCTTCTCGGCGCTTTTGGCGCCCTGTTGCAGTGGAATGCTGAACTCGAGCATCAGCCCGTAGCTGGTGACCTTGTTGCCCATCTGCCGGGCAGAAAGACCGACATTCACGCCCGGCAGGCTGTTGAGACGCGCCAGATCGGCACGCGTGCGCGCGGCTTCGATTTCCTTGCGTGCAGCAGCCAGTTCCGGGTTTTGACTTCGTGCCTCATCCAGCCAGCGATGGATATCTTGCGCTGGTGTGATAGCAGGCAGTTTTTCAGGCAGGCCGGTCAGCTCATTCGGGCTGACATTGAGCCAGGCAGACAGTGCGGCCTTGGCCTGTTCACCAGCGTTTTGCAGCACCAGCGCCTCGTTGGCGAGCATGGAGAGCTCCATCTGCAGGCGCAGTGCCTCGGCCTGTTCGGCCCGGCCAACGGCGTAGCGCTGGCTGGCCGACAATTCCATCGTGCGCAGCAGATCGGCCTGTTGCCGGTTGATCCGCAGGCTTTGCAGGGCTCGATACCACTGGGCATAGGCTTGCCGGATGTCGGTGCGCAACTGGGCGCGGGTGCCGGCAGTCGTCTGAACGGCAGCTTCTGCAAGAGACTGCGCAGCGCTGGCTTGCAGATCGCGCTTGCCCCACAAGGGCAGCGCCTGCGAGAGCGTGTACTGCATCTCTCCCACGCGTGCCGGTGCCACGGTCGGATTGTTCTTGTCGATACCCATCCATTCGGCCTTGAACATCGGGTCTTCCAGCGCGCCGGCCATGGTGATCTGCTGCTGGCGCGCCTGAGTCTCGAAACGCATGGCGTTGACCATCGGGCTGCGCGTTTCGGCCCAGCTCAACAATTCATCGAGCGAGTTGCCGAATCCTGCAGGTGGCGTGTCGGCATGGGCGAGCATGGCCAACGAAAGCGCGGCCAGGCCGAGCAGCTTGGTGATTGGTGGTTTCATGCTGCCTCCTATTCGATCGAAAACAGGCGGGGCTCACCCGTCTGGTTTTTGACGATCTGGTAGACCTTGAGCGTGCCCTTGACTTCCGGCCCCATGCCCGGCGAGTTGCCAGGCATGCCCGGCACGCTGATGCCGGCGATCTTGGGCTTGGTCTTGAGCAGCTTTTGGATGGCCGAAACCGGCACATGACCTTCCACGGTATAACCACCGATGATCATGGTGTGGCAACTGGCCAGCTTGTCCGAGCCGAAGCTTTTCTTGATGCCGTCCATGTTCGGGATATTGGTGGCATTGACCGCAAAATCGTGGGCGGACAGATAGCGGATGTACTCTTCGCAGCAGCCGCATTGCGGGCTTTTGTAAAGAATGACGGGTGTAGCGGCGAACGTAGTGGTGCTGGCAAGCAGCAGGCTTGCCGTCAGTATTTTTGCGATGGGGCTCATGATCGATTCCTCTCTTGAGGCGAGACGGATCCGGGCTGATGTCGGTACGCGCTGTCACAGTCCTGCCCAGGCAGGGTGGTGTCCTGCAGCAGGCCTGCGCCGAAATCCTTTCCGTCCAGTTGCTCGCGGGTGCTCATGCTGCCGGGCACGCATCACAGCAGGGCTGCGATGAGCGTGCTCGGACTGCCTGGATTACCTGGTTTCGGGTTTGGCTTCGGCATCTTCGATACAGGGCATGTCACCGATTTGCCCCATCTGGCCGTTGGGGTGCATCTGGGCATGCATCGTCATCATGTGCTGGTGCATCTGCATCATGTGGCCATGCATGGGGTGCATAGGGGACATGCCTGCAGGCATATCTGCCGACATGGGCTTGTTGGCAGTGGCTGCCGGGCTGGCATGGTGCGGGTGAGTTTTTTCGCTGGCTTCGCCAGATGTTTGTGCGAGCGCGAAACCTGCGCCGGTCGTGCCGATGACGGCAAACGCCAGCAAGGCGAGAGTCTTGTTCATGTTGACTCCTTCAAATCTGTATGGGGTCGTGAACCATGCACAGTCATGCCGCAAAGGGCACTGAAGCATTGGGCTCACGCAGGAAACCGGGTAATGAAGCGGTTACAGAAATGAAGGGGGTCTGGCTGGGGGGGATTGCGTGATGCTGTAAAGCGGCGCAATGCCGGAGTTTGCATAGACATAGTCCATGCGGGCAGGGGTCCGGATCTCGACAGATACGAGTGAAATTGCGCAGTGTGCAATGCACTGTCCAGTCTCACATCCTTGATCGCCATTCAGTGAGTGCTGATCTGGCGAGGCCATATCACAACAATCGTGTGCAGCGTGCATTTCCATGGTCATTGTCACCACATGCTTTTCATGTGCCGCAGCTTGCAGGTGCGGAGCAGCACCTGCCAGTACCGGATATAGCGGTACCAGCCACATCAGCAAAAGAATAAGCAAGCGTCGAGCAATCATGGCGCGATCATAGCATCAGTAAGTAAAATTTCGTTAACTGGGTTGGCATTATTTTCCATCCGAATCATGCGGTGCCGACGAAGGTTTGCTTTGATCCGGTTCCGACTGTTTGCCGTGATGCGATCTATGCATGAAGAAATGCATCAGCGGGCAGGCCAGCAGTAAAAGATAAGGCAAGAATCCAGCCAGCGAGTTCCAATTCAAATATACCAAAATTCCACCCAGTCCGATCAGTGCAATCCAGAATAGGGGCGCACCTCGTCCATTTTTGTCGTGGCCAGGGCCGTGGTTGGAGCAGCAGCTCATGATTGATCTCCTTTCGATTCACAGTTTGCAGGGCGGATTGACGGTCATTCAACCTCTTTTAAAATACCCTGTATAGGTATAATATACCCCTGGTGGGTATGAGACAAGGAGTTCATCATGGCTAGCATTTCTGAAGTTAACCTGCCAATTGGCGGGATGACCTGCGCGGCGTGCGCCAGCCGGATTGAAAAGCAATTGAACAAGTTGCCGGGTGTGCAGGCCACTGTGAATCTTGCTATCGAAACGGCGCGCGTACAGATCGATCCGGCGCAATCTTCGCTGGATAAGGTCATCGAAACCGTGCAAAAAACCGGCTACACCGTGCCGGAAAGTACAATCCGTCTGGGGTTGGGTGGCATGACCTGCGCCGCATGTGCGGCGCGCATCGAGAAAGTCCTGAACAAACAGTCCGGAGTATCCGCTGCGGTGAATTTTGCCACCGAATCGGCTGAAGTCACGTTCCCGGCCGGCATGTGGACATCCGATGCATTGATTGCCGTGGTCGAGAAAGCCGGCTATTCGGCGCACGTGGAGCAGGATGCACGCGATGATGCGGCTGACAAGGCGGCGCAGATGCTGCGCGAACGCACGCACTTTGTCATTGCGGCTGTGCTGACTCTGCCGCTGATGGCGGGCATGTTCAGTCTGGATGGTCATGCCGAATTGCTGCCGCGCTGGTTGCAGTGGCTGTTGGCCACGCCGGTACAGTTCTGGGCCGGGGCGCGTTTCTATCGTGGTGCCTGGAAGAGCCTGCGCGGCGGCGCAGCCAATATGGATGTGCTGGTGGCGCTTGGCACCAGCATGGCGTATGGCCTCAGTGCCGTGGTGACCTGGGCGGGCTGGCATGATCAGCATGTCTACTTCGAAGCCGGTGCCGCCGTGATCACGCTGGTGATCCTGGGCAAGTGGCTGGAGGCACGTGCCAAAGGCAAGACCTCCAGCGCGATTGCCGAATTGATGAAGCTGCAGCCGAAAACGGCACGCATCGAGCAGGATGGCGAAGTGCGCGAGGTGCCGATCACCGCGCTCAAGGTCGGCGACATTGTGATCGTGCGCCATGGCGAGAGCATTCCGGTCGATGGCGAAGTGATCGAAGGCCAGGCCGCCGTGGATGAAAGCATGCTCACCGGCGAAAGCCTGCCGGTGGAAAAGCAGGCCGGCAGCCAGGTCTATGCCGCCACGCGCAACCAGGACGGCATGCTCAAATGCCGCGCCACCAGCGTCGGCAGCCAGACCCAACTGGCCGAGATCGTGCGGCTGGTAGCGGCAGCACAAGGTTCGAAAGCCCCGATCCAGCGCCTGGCAGACCAGATTTCCGGCGTGTTTGTGCCGGTGGTGGTTGCGATCAGCGTGCTGACTTTTGGCCTGACCTGGTGGCTGGCGGGGGATTTTACGATGAGCGTGATCAGTGCCGTCTCGGTGCTGGTGATCGCCTGTCCGTGTGCACTGGGGCTGGCCACGCCGACGGCGGTGATGGTCGGTATCGGGCGCGGTGCGCAGCATGGCGTGTTGTTCCGCAATGCGGCGGCGCTGGAGCACGCGGAAAAAATCGATGTGCTGGTGGTGGATAAAACCGGCACGCTGACCGAAGGCAAGCCGGCCGTGGTCGAGGTGGAAGCGCTGGCCGATGAATCCGTCGAGCGCCTGCTGCAACTGGCCGCCAGCCTGGAGCAGGGGTCGGAGCATCCGCTGGCGCGCGCCATTTTGCAGGCAGCCAACGGCCAACCGCTGCTGACGGTTTCACAGTTTGCCGTTACGGCTGGCCAAGGCGTCAGCGGCGTGGTTGATGCCCAGGAATTGCGCGTGGGCGTGCCGGCTTGGGTGGCCTCCCTGACTTCTGAGCAGGAAGCACGCATCCAGGTGCAGGCGGTGCAGGGCAGAACGCTTGCCGGCGTGGCGCGCAATGGCCAATTGATAGGCCTGATTGCGATTGCCGATGCGATTCGTCCAAGTTCGGCCGCTGCGGTCAAACGCTTGCGTGCCATGGGTGTCGAGGTGGTGATGATGACCGGCGATAATGCAGCCACGGCACAGGCGATTGCCAAAGAGGCCGGGGTCGAGCGCTTCCGGGCGCAGGTGTTGCCGCAGGACAAGGCAGCCTTCGTGCAGCAATTGAAGCGCGAGGGCAAGTTCGTGGCCATGGCTGGCGACGGCGTCAACGATGCCCCGGCACTGGCGGCTGCCGATGTCAGCTTCGCCATGGGCGCGGGCAGCGATGTGGCGATCGAAGCTGCGGATGTCACACTGATGCACAGCGATTTGCGCGCCCTGGTCGATGCGGTCAGCCTGTCGCGCGCGACCTTGGGCAAAATCCGCCAGAACCTGTTTTTTGCCTTTATCTATAACGTGCTCGGTATTCCGCTGGCAGCGCTTGGCATGCTCAATCCGGTGATTGCCGGTGCGGCCATGGCGATGAGTTCGGTGTCGGTGGTGAGCAATTCACTGTTGTTGCGTCGCTGGCGCGGTTTGAAGTAAATAATTTTTTTGAGAGGAAAGACATCATGGAAACAATCACCCTGAAAATCGGCGGCATTTCCTGCATGGGCTGTGTGCGCACCCTGACGAACGTGCTTGGCGCCTTGCCTGGCGTGGAGTCGGTCAATGTGAGCAAGGAAGAAAGCGCGGCGACCATCCGTTTCGATCCGGCCCAGACCGGAGAGGCCGCATTCAAGTCCGCCATCGAGGATGCCGGCTATGACATCGCCTGAATGCTGCCATCCGCAGGACTTGCCCGAGGGCAAGAGCGTGGTGCAGCCGGATAAGCGCAAGCTGATCGCACGCCTGAACCGTATCGAGGGCCAGGTTGCTGGCGTAACGCGCATGATCGAGGCGGACCGCTATTGCGTGGATGTCCTGACGCAGGTCGCCGCCATCAAGTCCGCACTCGACGGCGTGGCCATGCAGCTGTTGCATAACCACGCGCACGGCTGTGTGGCGCGCGCGATGCAGGATGGCAATGGCGATGCGGCCATCGACGAGCTGATGACGGTGGTGCAGAAGCTGAGCGGCAGACGTTTGTGATGGCTTGCCCCGAGCCTGGCCAGGCACTCTGGCGCAAGCAGCGTACCCTCAGCCTGCGCGGGGCACCGGATCCGCAAGCTTTGCGTAGCGTGCCGGGGGTACTGGCGTTCAGGCCGGATTCCGGTGCATGCTGGGTCGTGGTTTACGATGTGCGGCAGATCCAGTTTGCTGCGATTGCCGCAGCATTGGCCAACATTTGCCCGGATGGCCGGCTTTGGCGCATGCGTGTGCGCTGGTACCAGTTTCAGGATGTGAACATCCGGGATAATTTGCTGGCTAAGGAGGGGGCCTGTTGCAACAGGCCGCCATCCAGGCGCTGAACAAATTTCTTAGAAGCCTGCCTCTTCCAGCATTTCTCGCGTCAAGAGGAAGACAAATCCGTCGCCAGATGCCGTATCCAGCCACACGAACGGAAGTTGCGGGTAGTTCTCTTCCAGCACTTCGCGGTTGTGGCCGATCTCTACCACCAGCACACCGAACGGATTGAGAAAATCGGTGGCGCGTTCCAGGATCACGCGGGTGACATCCAGCCCATCCTCGCCGCTACCCAATGATTCTTCCGGTTCGTGCAGGTATTCCTGCGGCAGTTCGGCGACCGAAGGCGCGTCGACATAGGGCGGGTTGGAGATGATCAGGTCATAGGTTTCGTCTTCGACCGCAGTGAATACATCGGACTGCAGCAGGCGAACGCGTGATTTCAGCCCGTACTCGCCCACGTTGATCTGCGCCACATCGAGCGCATCGTGCGAGATATCCACGGCATCGACTTCTGCATCGGGGAAGTGTTCTGCCGCCAGAATGGCCAGGCAGCCCGAGCCGGTGCACAGGTCGAGCGCGCGATGAACCAGTTCTGGGTATTCGATCCACGGTGCCAACCCATCGTTGAGCATAATCTCGGCGATGAACGAACGCGGCACGATCACACGCTCGTCCACATAGAAGCGGTAATCGCCCAGCCAAGCCTCATGCGTGAGATAGGCTGCAGGCTTGCGGGTATGTACCCGTTCATGGATCACATCCAGCACCGCCCGAATTTCCTGCGGCAGCAAGCGCGCATCCAGGAAGGGCTCAAGTTCATCATGCGGCAGATGCAGGGTGTGCAGAATCAGGTAAGCGGCTTCGTCACGCGCATTGGTGCAGCCATGGCCAAAATGTAGCCCGGCTTCGCGAAAGCGGCTGATGGAAAAACGCAGCAGATCGCGCACGGTGAAAAGGCTTTGAGCGGCTTGGTCGAACATCGGTAATACTCACAGGCAACAATTGCGCTAGTTTAGCCGATTGCAGCCGCGCCCGGCGCACGAGACTGGCTGCGGGCCGCGCTTGCGGTGCTGGAAGGGTGCCGCCCGGCTGGATTTATGGTATGGGTGGCTGCTGCGTTAGTGTAGAATCTGCTGCTTTCGCGTCGACATGACTGCGAACTGTTTTTTTATGCAAGGAATTGAATGAACATGAGTTTTGCCGAACTTGGGCTCGACCCGCAAGTGCTCAAGGCGGTAGCCGAACAAGGCTATGAAAATCCTACCCCGATTCAGGCCAAGGCGATCCCGGTCGTTTTGAATGGTCGTGATGTGCTGGGTGCAGCGCAGACCGGCACTGGCAAGACCGCTGCATTTACCTTGCCGATCCTCACCCGTCTCGCTCCGCAAGCCAATACCAGCGTTTCACCAGCCCGCCACCCGGTCCGTGCCCTGATTCTGACCCCGACCCGCGAGCTGGCGGATCAGGTGTTCGCCAATGTCACCGCCTACAGCAAATACCTGCCGCTGCGCTCAGCCGTGGTATTCGGCGGCGTGGGCATGGACGATCAGGTGAAAACCTTGCGCAGCGGGGTGGAAGTGCTGGTGGCAACGCCTGGACGCCTGCTGGATCATGTGCAGCAAAAGACCGTGGCGCTGGGTTCGGTCGAAATGCTGGTGCTCGACGAGGCTGATCGCATGCTGGACATGGGCTTCATGCCCGATATCCTGCGCATCATGGCATTGCTGACCGGGCGCAAGCAGACCCTGCTGTTCTCTGCGACTTTCTCGCCGGAAATCAAGAAACTGGCGAACGATTTCCTCAAGAGCCCGGAAACCATCGAGGTGGCGCGGCAGAATTCGACCAATGAGTCGGTCCTGCAGGAATTGCACCCGGTCGAGAGCTTCAAGAAAAAAGCACTGCTCGCACACCTGATCCGCACGCATGCCATGTCGCAGGTCATCGTGTTCTGCCGCACCAAGCAGGGCGCCGATCAACTGGCGCGCGATCTCAAGCGCGATCGCTTTAGCGTTGAGGCCATTCACGGCGACCGCCTGCAGTCGGCCCGACTGGATATCATGGCACAGTTCAAGGAAGGCAAACTGCCGATCCTGGTAGCTACCGACGTGGCTGCGCGCGGGCTGGACATTACCGATCTGCCGTTCGTAGTCAACTACGATCTGCCGCACAATGCCGAAGACTACGTGCACCGCATTGGTCGCACCGGCCGTGCCGGTGCCTCCGGTGTGGCGATTTCCTTTGTGACGCCGGAAGACGACAAGTATTTCGATGCCATCAAGAAGCTGATCAAGAAGGATCTGCAGCTGGTGCCGGTGCCTGGTTTCTCTCCCGGCACGCATCCCTTGCCTCCGGTTGGGCGTGCCACGCCAGGCGCGGCCCTGATGGGGGAAGTTCGCATCGAAACGCCACGCGCCACGCTGGCCAAGCGTCCGCAGCAGATTGCAGCCCTGTTCCTGCCGCCGAAGAAGCCATTGCCGCAAAATTGATCATACTGTGGCTTCTCGAAACAAAACCCGCAGTCTTGAATGCTGCGGGTTTTGTTATTTGGGCGCGCGCAACGTCGCCGTTACCGTGCGTGGCCCATATGCCGCATGGCAGAGTCCGGGGTGGATGCTGGTTGCCAGTTATCCAGCAATACTTGCCTGAGCCAGCGCCCCGCCTTTCCCAAGGCCAGGTTGCGCGAGTGCAGCAGTTCAAGTTCAAAACCTGAGCCGGTGCCGGGCAGGTCGATGGGCAAGATCATGATTTCCCCGTTTTCGAGACTGTCGGGCAGCAGAAATTCCGGCACGGCTGCCCAGCCGAAACCACGCTTGACCAGATCCAGCACACCCTGATCACCTTCCACCCACCAGACATCACGCGCATGGCGGAAGCGGTCGAGGTCTTTTTCGCCCTGGCGGTTGGTAATCAGAATCTGGCGTGATTGCCGCAGATCGACCAACGTGGGCGCGGGCAGGGACGCCAGCGGGTGGGTAACGGATACCACAACTGGAAAACAGACCCGGGTCAGTTGCTGACGGTGAATATCGGCGGGGTATTGGCCAAGGTGGTAGCCAATGCCGAGATGCGCTCTGCCCGATACCAGCATGCTGCATAGATCGCCCATGTGCGGAAAAAGCAACTCCAGTTCAACGGTCGGGAATTGGTCGGAAAATGCGTGCAGCACCGGTGCAAGCCAGGGGAGCTGGGCGGCATCGTCAACCGCCAGCGTCAGCGCGGGTTCACATCCTCCGGCCAGTTCTGCTGCCAGTGTTTCGATATGCGCGCATTGCGCCAGGACTTGCCTGGCTTCCTGAAGAATCCGTTCCCCGGCTGCGGTCAGCCTGGGGGTATGCCCGCTGCGGTCGAACAGGGTCAGGCCAAGGTCGATCTCCAGATTGGCCATGGTGGTGCTGATGGCCGATTGCACCTTGCCCAGCTTCCTGGCGGCCGCAGAGAAAGATCCGGTTTGCGCTACGGCATGCAGGGTGCGGAGCTGTTCGAGAGAGAGGTTCATCTATCTGTTTTAGTGATGATGTTTAACTAACTTTCATCTTATCAGGGTGGTAGATTGCAGGCTGAATAATCTGCTTGAAGGCTATTTCCGTGAGAACCGGTTCTGATCGAATACGCCATGCCATCGGCTTTGAGGTGATTGGCTTGCTGTTGTGCATTCCGCTGGCAAGCTGGATCACCGGCAGCGATATGGCGCATATGGGTGTGGTGGGCATTGCCATTTCCATAGCGGCAACCGCCTGGAATTACCTGTACAACCTCTGGGTCGACAGACTGATGCTGTCGTGGCTGGGCAGGCTGGAAAAGACGTACATGGAGCGGATGCTGCACGCGGTGTGTTTTGAGCTGGGCCTGCTGCTGCTGACCCTGCCGGTGATTGCCCATACGCTTGCGATGGGCTTGATTGATGCCTTGCTGCTGGATATCGGCTTCGTGGTTTTCTACGTGATCTACGCGTTTTTCTACAATCTGGCCTATGACCGCTGGTTTCCGATTCAGATCATGCCTAGGTAGACTCTATTGATCCGGCCTTGTCATGTTTTGGACAGGTTCTAGCTCGTCACCCCGGCGCAGGCCGGGGCCCAGGCAATCCATCCTGGATTCCGGCCTGCGCCGGAATGACGACTTCTTGAAACCTCAATGGGTCTGATCAATCGTTCTGGATCAGCCGTACCGCCAACGGTTGGCCTCCTTCTGCCAATGCAATCAATCGGTCGATATTCGGATGCTTGCCCGGATTAGTGATGGCGTCGGCCGTGTGTTCGCCATACAGGCGCAATCCTTTATCCGCCGCTAGCGCATCAATGGCACCGAATTCCTGGTAGAGCGCGTGATAGACGCGCAGGCTGCCAGCCTGGCCCGGTTTGTTTTCGATGCGTGCCAGCACCTCGTTGCGATCCAGTAGTTCAATGGCTGCCAGATGGTCGATGGCGGGCAGGCTGGCGAGTGTTTCGGCAAAAGTCATCGGTATTCCTTTTCAAAAAAATGGGCAGCCGTGTCAACCGCTTCCATGGCATCGGCGTTAATTGCTCAATCGCGCGATAAACGATTCAAGCAAATTGGAAAACACGGATTGTAAAGGAGTATGACCATGAACACGCTCATCAAAACCTTGCTGATTTCTGCCGCTGTGGCGCTGGCCTATCCAGCCATTGCCGCAGGCCCTGCCTCGGCACCGCGTTTCAACCAGCAGGAAATGACCAAGGAACAGCACATGAAATATGCGGAAGACCGCTTCAATGCGCTGGATACCAACAAGGATGGCAAGATTACCGCCGATGAACGTGCAACCCAGCGTAAAGGACGCGGCATGGGCCCCGGTGCGTCGATGCCGGCGGAAGTGACGCGCGCGCAGCACATGAAGTTTGCCGAAGATCGCTTCAATGCGCTGGATGCCAACAAGGATGGCAAGATCACCAGCGAAGAACGTGCTGCCAACCGCAAAGGTCGTGGCATGGGTCCTGGCGCAGGCATGCCGGTGGAAATGACACGTGAGCAGCATATGAAGTATGCGCAGGAGCGCTTTGATGCCATGGATACCAACAAGGATGGCAAGATCAGCGTGGAAGAGCGCCAAGCCAAGCGCCAAGGCAAGCAAGGCATGATGCGCGGCGGTCGTGGTTCCGGTCCGGATGGTCGCGGTTACGGGCCTGGTCCGCGCGGCGGGTGGGCGCCTCAGGCTTCGACGCCAGCTCCCAAGTAATTCTGCCGAGCAGCAAAAAGCCCGTCGACTTGCATTGACGGGCTTTGTTTTGGGGCGAGCCAATCATATCCGGCAGTTACTCGGCTTCATCCATCCAGGCCAGTTGAATGGCTTCCAGGATTTTCTCGCCGCAGTGCTTGGGATCGTCGTTGAAATCGGGCAGTGCAATGACCCATTTCATCAGGTCCACGAAGTTGATGGTTTTCGGGTCGACTTCCGGGTGTGCCTCGGAAAGTTCAATGGCAATGAGGCGGGAATCAGTCCATTTCATGGGTTATCTCCGGCTATCGTGGGATGGAGGGTTGGGAGTGGTTTGCCCATTCCCCATTTACGACTCCCCATTCCCGGTTTCAGTGATGTTCTCGTGCGAGATTGATCGTGTACTTGGGCAGCTCGATCACCAGATCTTCGCTGCCGACTACGGTCTGGCAGGAAAGTCGTGAGGTGGCCTCCAGCCCCCAGGCTTTGTCGAGCTGGTCATCTTCAAGTTCATCTGCCTCGTTCAGGCTGTCAAAACCTTCGCGCACGATCACGTGACAGGTGGTACAGGCGCACGATTTTTCGCAGGCATGTTCGATCTCGATACCGTTTTCCAGCAAGGCATCGATCACCAGTTCGCCCGTTTGCGCTTCAATAACCGCACCGTTCGGGCATAGGGTGGCATGGGGCAGGACAACGATTTGTGGCATCACAGGTTCCTTTCAGCCGATTTCTTCCACTTTATGTCCGGCCAGGCCGGTCTGCACCGCCTTGTCCATGCGCCGGGCGGCAAATTCGCTGCTGGCATGGTTCAGGGCTTCAGTCGCGGCAGCAATGGCATCCGCATCGTCAGTGCCTGCAACGGTCTGCAGTGCGGCGACGGCTTGGTCGATTGCAGCGCGTTCGTCGGTGTTGAGCAGGTCGCCATCGACGGCCAGGGCGCTGTTGATGGCGTTCAGGATGCTCTCCGCTTCCACGCGTGCCTCAGCCAGTTTGCGCGCCAGCTTGTCATCCTCGGCATGCTGCATCGAGTCGGTCAGCATGCGGGTAATGTCCTCGTCCGATAGCCCGTAGCTTGGCTTGACGACGATATGCGATTCAATGCCGGTCGATTGTTCCTGTGCCGAGACTGAAAGCAGACCATCGGCATCGACCTGGAAGGTAACGCGGATGCGTGCCGCGCCGGCTGCCATGGGTGGAATGCCGCGCAGCTCGAAGCGCGCCAGCGAGCGACAGTCACTGACCAGCTCGCGCTCGCCTTGCAGTACATGGAAGGCCATGGCGGTCTGGCCTTCCTTGAATGTGGTGAATTCCTGCGCGCGTGCGGTCGGAATGGTGCTGTTGCGCGGGATGATCTTCTCGACCAGTCCCCCCATGGTTTCCAGGCCAAGCGAAAGCGGGATCACATCAAGCAGCAGCCAGTCATCCTCGCCACGGTTGCCGGCCAGCACATTGGCCTGCATCGCCGCACCCAGCGCGACCACCTTGTCCGGGTCGAGGTTGGTCAGCGGTTCCATCTTGAAGAAGTCGGCCACGGCCTTGCGGATATGCGGCATGCGCGTGGCGCCGCCTACCAGCACCACACCCTTGATGTCTTCCACTGCCAGCTTGGCATCGCGCAATGCTTTGCGTACCGGCAGGATGGTTTTCTGAACCAGATGCGCAGTCATGGTGTGGAAGCAATGCGCCGGAATTTCCAGATCGACAGCACGGCCATCGGAAAGAATGGCCGAAACGCGCGTCGAATTGTGTTCTGTCAGCGCTTCCTTGGCTTCACGTGCGTGGGTCAGCAGCAGACGGGCATCCTGGTCGTTGAGCCCGGAGAGTCCGGCTTTTTCCAGAATCCAGCAATACAGGCGGTGGTCGAAGTCATCGCCGCCGAGCTGGGTATCGCCCGAGGTGGAACGCACTTCGAATACGCCGCGCGTGAGTTCCAGGATGGAGACATCGAAGGTCCCGCCGCCCAGATCGTAAATGACGTAAGTGCCTTCGGCGCCGTTGTCGAGCCCGTAGGCAATGGCTGCGGCGGTCGGTTCGTTCAGCAGGCGCAGCACATTAAGGCCGGCCAGTTTGGCTGCATCCTTGGTGGCCTGGCGTTGCGCATCGTCGAAGTAGGCGGGCACGGTGATCACCGCGCCGACGAGTTCGCCACCGAGGGATTCTTCTGCCCGGATTTTCAACGTGCGCAGAATATCGGCCGAGACTTCAACCGGGCTCTTCACGCCAGCAGCGGTACGGATCTGCAGCATGCCCGGCGCTTCGACAAAGCGGTAGGGTGAGGCCAGATCGGCAATATCCTGTAAACCGCGTCCCATGAAGCGTTTGACCGAAACAATGGTGTTGGCCGGATCGCGATTTTGCCGTGCCTGCGCGGCATGGCCGACCGTGGCGGTGCCATCGGCCGCGTAATGCACCACGGAAGGCAGCAGGCTGTGGCCTTCTTCATCGCCCAGAACAACGGTGGTGCCGCTACGTACGGTGGCCACCAGCGAATTGGTCGTGCCCAGGTCGATGCCGACAGCGAGGCGGTGCTGATGGGGGGCGGCGAACATGCCAGGTTCGGAGATTTGTAATAGGGCCATTTTGTGTGAGGCGTGAGGGGTTAGGGGTGAGGTGTGATGCGTTGGTGCACAGCAGTCGCTGCATGCACCAGTGCTTCATGCCTCGCCTAAAACATTACCTGTTCAATCGCATCGCTGATTTCTTCTTCCAGCTTTTCCAGAAAGCGCAGCTTGCGCACCGCCAGCGCGGCTTCAGGGAAATTGCGTTCGGTGTCGATCAATGCGCCCAGATTATCTTCGAAAGCATGGATCTCGGCACGCAACTCGCGGCTCAATTCCTCCAGCCGATCCAGATTCTGACTGGTCTTTGCTTCTTCAATGGCTTCGCGCCACTGCATCTGGTTCATGAGGAAATCAATCGGCATCGCCGTATTGGTTTCCTCCTGCGTATCGACGCCATTGAGCTTGAGCAGGTAGCGTGCACGGGCCAGCGGATTTTTCAGGGTTTGCCAAGCCTCGTTGACCTGCGTGGAAGCCTGCAGCGCCAAGCGCTTGGCTGCTTCATCACCGGCGGCACTGCGATCAGGATGACACTCGGCTACCAGCACACGATAACGTGCCTCGATATCGCGCACGTCCTGCGTGAAAGTCTGCGCGAGGCCAAACAGGGCAAAGTGGTTTTGGGTGAAGTCGATCATGGCGAAGGCAGTGAACAAAGTGAAGTAGTGAACAGGTGAACGCGTGAATTTGTGGAATGTGATCTGACTCGTTCACATGTTCACTTATTCACTGGTTCACCGCAGTTCAGACGTTAAAGCTTTCCCCGCACCCGCATTCGTTCTTGACGTTGGGGTTGTGGAACTTGAAGCCTTCGTTCAGGCCTTCCTTCGCATAGTCGAGTTCGGTGCCGTCAAGCCAGGCAAGCGATTTTTCGTCAGTGATGATCTTGACGCCATGGCTTTCAAATACGACATCTTCCGGATTCAGCTCATCAACAAATTCCAGCTTGTAGGCCATGCCGGAACAGCCGGAAGTTTTCACGCCCAGTCGAATGCCAACGCCTTTGCCGCGCTTGGTCAGGAAATTGCTGATATGGGCAGCGGCTTTTTCGCTCAGTGTCAGTGCCATTGTTAACCCCAGAGAGTGGGGAGTGGGGAGTGGGGAGTCGAGGGTGTTTCCCCTTACCACTCCCTACTCTCTACTCCCAGGTTTACTTGTGCTTTGTCTTGTAATCCGTAACTGCGGCCTTGATCGCATCTTCGGCCAGAATCGAGCAGTGGATCTTGACCGGTGGCAAGGCCAGCTCTTCGGCGATCTGGGTGTTCTTGATCGCAAGCGCTTCGTCCAGCGTCTTGCCCTTGACCCACTCGGTAACGAGCGAGGAGGAGGCAATGGCCGAGCCGCAACCGTAGGTCTTGAATTTGGCATCTTCAATCACGCCATCTTCGCCAACCTTGATCTGCAATTTCATGACATCACCACATGCCGGTGCGCCAACCATGCCGGTCCCTACCGAATCGTCACCCTTTTCGAACGAACCGACGTTGCGCGGATGTTCATAGTGATCGAGTACTTTTTCGCTGTATGCCATTTTTTGCTCCTTTCAGTCGCCAGTGAACGAGTGAACAGGTCAGCGGCTTCGCCGCTGTGAACAAGGGTTTACTCGTTCACCTGTCCACTGTCCCACGTGTTCACAGTCTTTAATGCGCCGCCCATTGCACGCTGCCGATATCCACACCATCCTTGTACATCTCCCACAGCGGCGAGAGTTCGCGCAATTTGCCGATCTTTTCGTGGATCAGTTTCACTGCGAAATCGATATCGGCTTCGGTGGTGAAACGTCCGATCGAGAAGCGGATCGATGAGTGCGCCAGTTCATCCGAGCGGCCAAGTGCGCGCAATACATAGGAAGGTTCCAGGCTGGCCGAGGTACAGGCGGAGCCGCTGGACACCGCCAGCTCCTTCAGTGCCATGATCAGCGATTCGCCTTCGACGAAGTTGAAGCTCACGTTCAGGTTGTGTACCACACGCTGTTGCATGTCGCCGTTGAAATGCACTTCCTCGATATCGGCCAGGCCATCTCTCAGGCGATCGCGCAGCATGCGGATGCGTTCGTTCTCGCTGGCCATTTCTTCGCGGGCGATGCGGAAGGCCTCGCCCATGCCAATGATCTGGTGCGTGGCCAGCGTACCGGAGCGGAAACCACGCTCATGGCCACCGCCATGCATCTGCGCTTCCAGGCGCACGCGCGGCTTGCGGCGGATATACAGCGCACCAATGCCCTTGGGGCCGTAGGTCTTGTGCGCGGAGAAACTCATCAGATCGACCTTGAGCGTGGCCAGGTCGATCGGCATCTTGCCGGTAGCCTGCGCAGCATCAACGTGGAAGATGATGCCGCGTTCACGGCACAAATCGCCAATGGCTGCGATATCCTGAATTACGCCGATTTCATTGTTGACCGCCATCACCGAGATAATGATGGTATCCGGGCGGATGGCAGCCTTGAGTACGTCCAGATCAAGCAGGCCATTTTCCTGCACGTCCAGATAGGTGGCTTCAAAGCCTTGGCGTTCCAGTTCGCGTACGGTATCAAGCACGGCCTTGTGCTCGGTCTTGACCGTGATGATGTGGCGTCCCTTGCTCTGATAGAAATGCGCCGCGCCCTTGAGGGCCAGATTGTTGGATTCGGTGGCACCACTGGTCCAGACAATTTCCTTGGCATCGCAGTTGACCAGGCGGGCAACCTGTTCGCGGGCCTCTTCCACGGCAGCTTCGGCTTCCCAGCCATAGGCATGCGAGCGCGAGGCCGGATTGCCAAAGTGTTCGGTCAGCCAGGGAATCATTTTCTCCGCCGCGCGCGGATCGACCGGTGTCGTGGCCGAGTAATCAAGATAGATGGGCATCTTGCTCATGGGCTTACCTTTTTCAATGGGCATTGACGCGCGCTGCCGCCTCGGTGATGCGGCCGATGCGTTGTTCGAACTGGATGACGTTTTCGCCGCGTTGACGTGCTTCGAAGTGCTCGATCAGTTGCGATAGCGTCACCGACTCCAGGTATTGATATATGGCGTTGTTCAAGCCTTCCCACAGATCGTGCGTCATGCAGGTCTGCTCGTCGTGGCAGTTGTGGCCGCCGGCACATTGCGTGGCGTCGAGTGGTTCATCGACGGCCACGACGATGTCGGCAACGGTGATTTCGTTGATCGGGCGGGCCAGGCAGTAACCGCCACCAGGGCCGCGCACCGAATCCACCAGATTGCGCCGGCGCAGCTTGCCGAACAGTTGTTCCAGATAGGATAACGAAATGCCCTGGCGTTCGCTGATCCCAGCCAGCGTAACCGGGCCGCCCTGGGTGCGCATTGCCAGATCCAGCATGGCAGTCACAGCAAAACGACCTTTGGTGGTGAGGCGCATGATTCTTTCCTTGCTTCGTTTCGATCTGAGCTGATCGTAAAATATCCTAGTGTTTTAGTCAACTAAAAGGCCTGATTATTTAGTCAACTATTGCCCGTGTCGAGCAAGGGAAAATCAATCGACAATCTTGTTCAGATAGTTGGGATCAAACTTGTCGGCCGTGGCACGTTCTTCCTCGCAGTTCACGCCCAACTGCTCGAGCTTGGCCAGGATCAATTCGATGCGCTTGTCCGCCGTGACCGAGTGATCGAGCAGGCCATGGATGGCCTTGACCATCGGATCGTTCATGTCGCTGGAGATGCCGTAGGCGGAAAAGCCGAGCCGCTCGGCTTTCTGTTCGCGCACCTGTTCCGATTCGCTGTCGAGAATGCGTGCCGGGATGCCGACAGCGGTGGCGCCGGCCGGTACATCCTTGACCACCACGGCATTGGAACCGACCTTGCTGCCGGCATGCAGGGTGATCGGGCCGAGTACCTTGGCGCCGGCCCCGATGATGACGCCAGGCTCCAGCGTCGGGTGGCGTTTGCCGGCTTTCCACGAGGTGCCACCCAGCGTCACGCCATGGTACAGCGTGCAGTCATCGCCGATTTCGGCGGTTTCGCCGATCACGACGCCCATGCCATGGTCGATAAAGACACGGCGGCCGATGGTGGCTCCCGGATGGATTTCGATACCGGTGAGAAAACGCGAGAGATGCGAGACAAAACGCGCCATCAGCTTCCAGTTTCGCTTCCACAGGCCATGAGAAACGAGGTGCAGGGTCAGCGCGTGAAAGCCGGGATAGCAGATCAATACCTCCAGCGTCGAGCGGGCGGCAGGATCGCGGTCGAAGACCACGCGAATGTTTTCACGCAGGCGGGCGAACATGGCAGCTATGGCATTCCCTGTAAAACCCGTTATTTTACTCGGGAATGCCATGCTCGGGGTGAGACATCTTTACGTTGGCTCGAACAGCGCCAGGCTGATGTTGCCAGGGCGCTGTTCGGGTCATGGGTGCTACTGGGCAGCGGCGACCTTGAACTGTGCCGCCAGACCATCGAGTTGATGCACGGCGGCAGCGGTTTCGGCCAGGCTATGTTCGGAACTGTCGAGCGCATGACGCATGGTTTCGGCCGTACCGGCGACCGAGCGGATGCGCTCGCTGTGGGCGTTGCTGGATGCCGCAATATGCTGGATCGTGGCCAGGATATTGTTCACCATGGATTCAGTGCCGCTGCGATCCGATGCGCTTTCCACTGCCAGCTTCAGACCGGCTTCCAGTTCGCCCATGCCGCTTTGCATGGCGGTGACGGCACGATCGGCCTGTTCTTGCACGCCTTCGATCATGCCGCCGATCTGCATCGTGGCATTGCGGGTGCGCTCGGCCAGCTTGCGCACTTCATCGGCCACCACGGCAAACCCCCTGCCGGATTCGCCCGCACGTGCGGCTTCGATTGCGGCATTGAGCGCGAGCAGGTTGGTCTGGTCGGCAATTTCCTTGATCACCAGCACGATCTGGTCGATTTCGGTGGTGCGCTGCTGCAATTCGCCAATGGTTGTGGCCGAATGGGTGATGCGCTCGCGGATGGTGCCGGTCATGCCTTGCAGATCCTCGAACTGTTTTTGCGCGCCGGCAAAGGTGCGCGCGAGATCGGCGCGCATGTTGTTGGCTTGCAACGATGCCGTATTGATTTCCAGCATCTGCTCTTCCAGCGAATCGAGAATGTGCTGCATCGAATCCAGTACTTCCTGCGCGCGAGTACGCGTGGTGGCGCTGGCATGCATCTGCGCCTGATTGGCGCCACTGACATCGCCATTGATACGGATCACGCGCCCGACCAGACCTTCCATATTGTCGATGAGGCTGTTGATCCACTGCGCCGTAGCGGTGATTTCATCGCGATGCTCGCTAGGTCGGGGCAGGCGGATCGACAGGTTGCCGCCCCCTTCGGCCACGGTCTGTACCGTGCGGGCCGTCTCGTTAAGACGGGCAGACAGCGGATTGAGGTACAGGCGATGGAACAGGATGGCTGTGAAGGCCAGGCTGCCGGCCACGGTCAGCAGGGTTTGTGGTCCGCTCAGATCAAGTGCAAAGCAGAATCCGGCTGTTATTGCCAGCGTTGTCAGATCCGCCAGCAGCAAGGCCTTGCTGGCGCGATAACTGGTTGGTCGCGCGCGGTAGACCTCTTCCAGATCAGCTTCGCACATCATGCCCCAGGTATCGGGCGAGCCCGGTAGCTGGAAGGTGACCCCCTTGCCGATCACCGGAATATGGCGGTAGTCGGAATAGCCGGGGTATTTCACATACAGGTTGTGACCCTTGCGGATAGTTTCGCGTACGCCCGGATGCAGCTGGCGGGTGGCTGGATCGGTAAAGACCAGTTCAAGCTCGGTATGGTTCTGCACGCGCACCATACCGAAATCGGTGTGCACGCCATCCTTGAGGTTGTCGCCCAGCGAGAATGAACGATCTTCAAAACGTGAGCGCGATAGCGCCACGCCCGGCTGGATGGCGGGGTCGAACACCGGCTTGGCCATGAACAGATAGTTGTCGCCCGATTCATGGAAGACATGGCCACCTTCGCGCTGGATCAGATCACCCACCACGTCATTCGGTACGCGAGCGCACAGGATGGCGGCCAACTGGTTGGCGCGCATCACCGGCAGCAGGAACAGCAGGGTCACGGCATCATGGAAGTTGGAGGTGCTCGGGCCGATCTGCTGGGTCAGCGGGTCGATGAACGGGCCGTACAGGAAGCGTTGCTTGCGGGCGGCCTCCACCACGCGCGACGGGATATCGGTTTTGCCAACATGGGCCGGGTAGCTGGAGGCCAGCACCTTGCCTTCGGCGTTGAGTACGAACAATTCGGATGCATCGCGGCAGATCTTGAGCCGGGCGGATAGCCAGTCATTGCCCAATTGATCGGTGCCGGGCAAAGCCTGAGAAAAGCCGTCAAGATGGGCCCATTGCTGGTTGGCCCAATCCGTGAGCAGTTTGACGCGGGTCTGGGCAATGCCCTCGAACGCATTTTCCAGCCATGGATAACGCCGACGGTTGAGCCGGGTAGTCCAACGCATCGCGATTTTGCCTGTTTTGCCAAACCAGGGAAGCCAACTGCGCTCTTCGCTGGATAGGTCCATCAAGTCGCTTTTCAAAGCCATTTTTTCCCTCTGCTTATTATTGGTGCAAGTCTTTTTGAGTTTGGTGCGCGCAGTGTGTTGTCAGCAGAAATCGTGCCATATATCAGTGCGAGCTGATCTCTGGTGTCAACTTGGTGGAAAACCTTACTGCCGTGATGGTTCAGGAAGATTTGACTAGTCGAGCAGGTGTTGCGGAATGCGTACGTCTCCGCAGACAACGTGAACCTTGCTATTGAGCTTGAAACTGGCAGAAACCGTCACGCATAGATCGGCGCTGGAGGACGACAAGTAAGGACGTGTGACCTGAGCCTTGCCGAAATTCTCCACGGCACGCCTGAAGTATGGGCGGCGGGACCAGCGCGAGCCACGTGTGTCGGCCAGTGGGGCCAGTCGCGGGTCGATATTCGGCGTGGCGTGCGGCGCCCAATGATTGAGCCCGACCTGTCTGCCATGCTGGTCTAGCAGATAACTGAAGTCCGACAGCGGCAGTTCGAGAAAGGAGGCACTGGCTTCAGCCAGGCTGCGTCCGGCAGACAGCAGCACTGCAGCGTAGCCGATCGCGTTCAGGTAGGGTGCCAGCGCCTGCTTGTGCTGGGTGCGATCCTGCTTCATGCGTGTTTCGAAACTGGTCCACAAGTCGTCGATCACCATTTCGGCATTGCCGCGCTGGGCCAGACGGGATTGAGGGCGCCCCAGCAAGTAGCCCTGCACAAAATCGATATCGGAATCCAGGGCGATATAGCCCTGTTCCTCGGTTTCGACGCCTTCGGCCAGTACCATGGCGCCGGCTTCGTGCAGCAGCGATACGATCTGGGGCAGCAGGCGGCGGATACGTTTCTGCTCGGCGGCCTGGACGATCAGATTGCGATCAAGCTTGACGATCTGCGGCCGGATTTTCCAGACCCGGTCAAAGTTGGAGCTGCCGGCACCAAAGTCATCCAGCGCGATCAGGCAACCCATCTCGCGGAAAAATGCCACGGCAGATTCAAATTCCTGCTGATTCTTGACCGACTCTTCCAGTACTTCGATGACCAGCCGGTGTGGCGAAAAATCGAGTGTCCCCAGCATGCGACCCAGCGATTCCTCGTTGCGAATGCTCTTGGCCTGCAGGAAAACTTCCGGGGTCATGTTCAGAAACAGCCAGCCATCTTCATCCGGGAAGTGCTGAAAATTGCTGATGTGCAAGTGGTGGCAAAGCCGATCAAGTTGTTGGCGTCGGCTGCCATCGTAGCTGTTGAGCAACTCCAGGGGCGAGATCGGCGTGCCATCGACTGCCAGCGGGCGCAGCAGCGCTTCATAGCCAATCGGGCGTTGCGCAGACAGACCATAGATCGGCTGGAAATGACTGGTCAGTTGATAATCGCCAAAGGCCACGGAGTGAGGTGTGGTAGCCGCTTGGTCATCTGGCGCAGGGAAAGCCAACGGACAGGAGGATTGCGATTTGGCCTTCATGGCGGCGTTGGCAAGCAGATTCGGATTCATGTGCCCGGTTCAGCAATTGGCGTGCCAGCTTCAATCAAAGTTGTAATGTGGCAGCCCGCGCCACCTCCGAATACGCACGGCATTCATTCTGGAAATCCCTTGTGTGATATCCGGGTGCACCGTTTTGGGTTTGTGGTGGGAGTGACTGCTTTTTTGTGGTGCATGACTTCACTGTCTGGTCTGCGCGTGGATAGGCGCTTTGCGCCGCCTAATGAATTGGGCGGGTTTATGCCATACTGGTGTTGTCTGTCTCTTGCGCGAGTTCTTCATGCCTTTCTCCACGTTCAATGAAGCGGTATCTGCCATTTGCGAGGGTCGCCACGGCGATCCATTTTCCATTCTTGGCTTGCACAAGGAAGGCAGTCGCCAGGTTGTACGCGCATTTCTGCCCAATGCCGAGCGCTGTGTCGTGTTGCACGATGGGCGCGAACTGGCCGAGCTGGCGCGTATCGATGCGCGCGGTTTTTTTGCAGGCACCTTGCCGGCGCAAACCAGCTGCCTGAATTATCGCCTGGGCGTGCGTTGGGGCGATTGGGATGTGGAAATCGACGATCCTTACCGCTTTCCGCCGGTGCTGGGCGAGCTGGATGTCTGGTTGCTGGCGGAAGGTACGCACTACCGGCCGTTCGAGCGCATGGGCGCGCATCCGTGCGAGATGGCAGGCATTGCCGGCGTACGTTTCGCCGTGTGGGCGCCCAATGCGCGCCGGGTGTCGGTCGTGGGAGATTTCTGTTGCTGGGATGGCCGGCGTTTTCCGATGCGTGCGCGGCGTGAGTGCGGCGTATGGGAAATCTTTCTGCCCAGTGTAACCGAGGGTGCGCTGTACAAATTCGAGATTCTGGATGCCAATGGCCAGATCCAGCTTAAATCCGACCCGTACGGATTGGCTGCCGAATTGCGCCCGGGTACGGCGTCGAAAGTGGCACATCTCCCGCCTATCGTTTCTTCAAATGCGGTGCGGAAAAAGGCCAATGCCCTGGATGCACCGGTGAGTATCTATGAAGTGCATCTGGCATCGTGGCGACGCAAGCCCGATGAAGCTAACCGCTGGCTGAGCTGGCACGAACTGGCCGACGAGCTGGTGCCGTACGCGTGTGACATGGGCTTCACCCATCTGGAACTGCTGCCGATCAATGAGCATCCGTTCGACGGTTCGTGGGGCTATCAGCCACTGGGCATCTATGCGCCGACCTCGCGTTTCGGCAGTCCGGAGGATTTCCGCTATTTCGTCGACAAAGCGCACGAGGCCGGGCTGGGCGTGATCCTGGATTGGGTGCCAGGACATTTCCCCTCCGATGCGCACGGCCTTGCGCATTTCGATGGTACGCATCTGTTCGAACATGCCGATCCGCGCGAAGGTTTTCATCAGGACTGGAACACGCTGATCTACAACTTCGGTCGCAATGAGGTGAGCAATTATCTGGTTGGCAATGCGCTTTACTGGATCGAGCGCTATGGCGTGGACGGTTTGCGTGTCGATGCCGTGGCCTCCATGCTGTACCGCGATTATTCACGCAAGGAAGGCGAGTGGATTCCGAACGAGTTCGGTGGGCGTGAAAATCTGGAAGCCATCGATTTCCTGCGCCGCATGAACGAGATCGTCGGCATCGAGCGCCCCGAGGCGATCACGCTGGCGGAGGAATCGACCGCTTTTCCGTCGGTGAGCCGGCCGCCGTTCATGGGTGGGCTGGGTTTTCACTACAAGTGGAACATGGGCTGGATGCACGATACGCTCGAATACATGCATCAGGATCCGGTGCATCGCAAGTATCACCATAACAAGCTCACCTTCGGCATGCTCTATGCCTATTCGGAAAACTTTGTACTGCCGCTCTCGCATGACGAAGTTGTGCACGGCAAGGGTTCGCTCCTGTCGCGCATGCCGGGCGATACCTGGCAGCAGTTTGCCAATCTGCGTGCCTATTACGCTTTCATGTGGGCCTTCCCCGGCAAGAAGCTGTTGTTCATGGGCGGTGAATTCGCACAGGGACGCGAGTGGAACCACAACGAAAGCCTGGATTGGCACCTGACCGAAATCGGCTGGCACAAGGGCGTGCAAACGCTGGTGAAGGATCTGAACCATCTCTATCAGCGCACGCCTGCCCTGTATCAGGCGGATGTCGAACCGCGCGGCTTCCAGTGGATCCAGCCGGACGATCACGATAATTCCATCCTGAGCTTTGTTCGCTATGACAACAACGGCCAGTTCGTGGTGGTGGTGTGCAACTTCACCCCCGTGGTTCGCCACAACTATCGCATTGGCGTGCCGCAAGCCGGCAGCTATCGGGAGATTCTCAACACCGACTCGAACTGGTACGGCGGCAGCAATGCCGGCAATACTGAACTGCACAGTGAAGCGCTGGCACGCCATGGGCATGGCCATTCATTGGGCCTGACTTTGCCGCCGCTGGCGGTGGTGTATCTGCAACCACTCGGTTAGGATTCGGTTCTTTGTCAATCACGGGAAAGAAAATGTCTGAGGAGAAGACAGTCAGGCTGGTGTTCAACGGGGTGTTGCAGCCCGGTCGCAGCCTGCAGGAGGTCAAGGCCGGCCTGCCGGATGCCCTGAAACTGTCTGCCCAGCAGGTGGAAGGTTTGTTCCTGGGTGGGTCGGTCGTCATCAAGCGCGGTTTGCCCGAATCCAGGCTGGCTGCCTACCTCGACTATCTGGCCAAGACCGGCTTGTGTGTCGACGTCGAGGATGAAGCCGTTGCCTCGGTGTCTGCCGCCGCAGACCTGAAGGAGCCGGCAGCAACGCCGGTAGAATTCGAGCAGATGGTGTGCCCGCAGTGCGGGGCGAAGCAGCCCAAGCGAACGCTCTGCCGCGAGTGCGGTGTCGATATGCCGCGTTACGCGGCGGCCCAGGCTGTATTGCGCGACGCGCCGCAGCCCGTGCCGCCTCAGGCCAAGAAGGTGACAGCACCCACGTATCCCCAGTCAGAGGAAGAGGCTCTGCCCGGCATCTTCGGCTTGAGCTTCTCCGGCCGGCTCAACCGGATGCGCTATTGCATTTATGGTCTGGCCCTGTATGCCCTTCTGATCGTGGCGGTGCTGCTGCTGGTGGGATCGATGATGGCGGGTTCCATGATGTCGAACATGTTCAGCGACACCTTTGCTTTCTTGGCCATCATTCCGCTTGGCCTGCTTTTCCTGGCCAGCATGTTCTATGGTTTCCGTTATTCCGTACAGCGCCTGCACGATATGGGTTACAGCGGCTGGCTGGTGCTGCTCAGCTTCGTCCCCTTTATTGGCTGGTTGATCTGGCTGGTACTGCTGGTCTGGCCTGGCAGCAAGGGCAGCAATGAATACGGACCCCCGAATCCGCCGAACTCCACGGTGCACCAGGTCATTGCCGTCGGCCTGACGGTGCTGCTGGTGGTCTTGGTGGCGGTGGGCTTTGGCAAGATGATGACCATGTCCGTGGGTGAGATGCGCTATGGTCCCTGGCATATGCAAACCCCGTCCGAACAAGAAGAAACCCCGCGGCTGGAGCGCATGTAGCCGTCATGGTGGATTGTTGCAATCCGATGGATTGCCGAGTGTAACAATACACATTCTCGCTGATGCGCAGTCTGGTACAGAGGCAGGTATGATCTGGTGATCATGCTCTTAGAGCCTGCTCATGGTCTCCTTGGGCAGCTTCTTACCGGAGGATCACAATGACGAACCCAACCGCCATGCTGGTCGATCATCCCCTGCGCCACGAGCTCAATGAGGTCATTCTGGCGCGCCCGTTTCTGCCCTTACCAGCGCCGTGTGCCGTCAGCTATCTCGTTTACCTCAACCGCAATCTGAGTGCCGAGCAGGAAATCTGGTTGCTGGGCCAGTTATGCGCGCATTTCGATTGCGATCCGCCGCAAGCGGGCATGGTTCAGTTCGATTGCGAATTGTGGCCGCAGCTGCGTTTCCGCTGGTCGCGCCATGGCGAATTTTCGACACTGGCCTGGATTCGGGATCAGGATGAGAACGAGCCGTTTACCGATTCGCCGCGTAACCTGATGCCGGCCGACTGGTTGGGCCAGTTGCCGCGCAATGTATTGCTGGCTGTTGAAGCAGTGGTGCGCAAGGAAGCAGATCTGCCGGCTGATGTCGAAGTGCTGGCCAGTCGCTACTTTGCCGGCAACGATCTGATCGGCGCACAACTGGCCGACGGTGCCGGGCTGGCCTATACCGACTACCGCATCCACCCGGATGGATGTTCGCGCTATGTACTGGTCAGCAAACAGATGGGGCCGCGCCAGTCCGGCCGCATGCTGCATCGCCTGCTCGAAGTCGATACCTACCGCATGATGGCCTGCCTGACCTTGCCGCTCGCCAAGAGCTTGCAGCCTGAATTATCCCTGACCGATCAGGAACTGACCGAATTGACGACCGCCATGCCCGATGCGCGCCAGGATGACGAACCCATGCTGCTGGATCGGCTTACGCAACTGGCGGCCAGGATCGAAAGCGCGCTCTCGCGCACTGATTCGCGTTTTTCCGCCGCGCGCGCCTATTTTGAAATCGTGCAGCGGCGGATTCGCGAACTGCGTGAATTGCGCATTCCCGGCACGCAGCCTTTCTCGGAGTTCATGGAGCGGCGTCTGCATCCGGCCATGGAGACCTGCGAATCGGTCGCCCGCAGTCAGCGCATTCTGGCCAAACGCGTCAGCCGTGCCTCGGCCCTGTTGCGCACGCGCGTCGATGTGTCGCGCGAAAAGCAGAACCAGCAAGTGCTGGCCTCCATGAACCGGCGCGCGCATCTGCAGCTGCGTTTGCAGGAAACGGTGGAAGGGCTCTCGGTGGCAGCGATTACCTACTACACCGTCGGGCTGGTGGGTTATGCGGCCAAGGGTATCAAGGTGGCCGGCGTGCATGTCGAGCCGGAGCTGGTCACCGGCATTGCCATTCCGCTCGTGGCTGGTTTCGTGGCGTATGGTTTGCGCCGCATGCGCAAATCGCTGGCGCTGCGGCATCCGATTGATTGAGGTCGATATGGCAAATACCCTGCTTCCCGGAAAACCGTATCCACTGGGCGCGCATTTCGATGGACAGGGGATCAACTTTGCCCTGTTTTCCCTGCATGCCGAGGCTGTGACGCTGTGCCTGTTCGATGCCGAAGGTCGGCAGGAATTGCAGCGACTTTCCCTGAATGCGCAAACGGCTGGGGTCTGGCATGGCTACCTGCCCGGCGCGCAGCCCGGCCTGATCTATGGCTACCGGGTGCATGGCCCGTATGACCTTGCGCGCGGGCACCGCTTCAATCCGGCCAAGCTGCTGCTCGACCCCTGTGCGCGTGCGCTGGTCGGAGCGTTTCACGATGATGTAGTTCACTACGGATTCGATCCGGCTGCGCCTCATCTACCTTCGCATGCTGACAATGCCGCGCAGGCGCCCAAGGCTCGGGTGATCGACGAGCCCTTCGACTGGCAAGGCGATGTGCTGCCGCGTATTCCGTGGGCGCGGACAGTCCTCTACGAAGCGCATGTCAAAGGTTTGACGCGCCTGCATCCGGCTATCCCGGAAGACCTGCGCGGCAGCTATGCCGCACTGGCGCATCCGGCCATGCTGGCACACCTGCAACAGCTGGGTATTACCACGCTGGAATTGCTGCCCGTTTTTGCCTTTGTGGACGAGCCGCGCCTGCAGCGCCTGGGGCTGCGCAACTATTGGGGCTACAACCCGATTGCCTGGTTCGCCCCGGAAGCGCGGTACTGGTCCGGTCGTGCCGGCACCACGCCCTTGTCCGAATTCCGGGAGATGGTCAAAGCCCTGCATGCCGCCGGCATCGAGGTGATCCTGGATGTGGTGTTCAACCACAGCGCCGAGAGCGATGAAGAGGGGCCAACCCTGTCATTGCGCGGCATCGACAATGCCGTGTACTACGCGCGCACCGCTGCTGGTGAATATGAAAACTGGACCGGCTGTGGCAATGCGTTGAATCTTGCGCATCCGCGCGTAGTGCAACTGGTGATGGACAGCCTGCGCTACTGGGTGGGCGAATGCCATGTCGATGGCTTCCGCTTTGACCTGGCCGTGACCCTGGGGCGGACTTTGCACGGCTTTGACCCGGCTGCCGCGCTATTCGCGGCTATCGAGCAGGATCCATTGCTGGCCGGCTGCAAACTGATTGCCGAACCGTGGGATATCGGCCCCGGCGGTTATCAGATTGGCCGATTCTCCGCAGGCTGGAGCGAATGGAATGATCAGTTCCGCGATACGTTGCGTCGATTCTGGTTGCATGATGGTGCCAGCCGGGCCCAGTTCGCCCGCCGTTTTGCCGCATCGTCTGATTGTTTTGAACAAGCCGGCCGTACGCCGGCTGCCTCGATCAATTTCCTGACCGCGCATGACGGTTTCACTTTGGCGGATCTGGCCAGCTACAACCACAAGCACAATCTGGCCAACGGTGAGCATAACCGCGATGGCCATAGTCATAACCTGAGCTGGAACTGCGGTGAAGAGGGTCCGACGAGCGATCCGCATGTCAAGCTGTTGCGCCGCCATGTGCGCCGGGCCTTGCTGGCCAGTCTGTTGCTGGCGCAGGGCACGCCGATGCTGCTGGCCGGTGATGAAATCGGCCAGTCACAACAGGGCAACAACAATGCCTATTGCCAGGACAATGCCATCAGTTGGCTGGACTGGGCCGCGGCGGACACCGAATTGACGCATTTTGTGGCCGAGTTGCTGGCAATTCGACGCGCGATACCCGTGCTTAATCTGGATCAATGGTGGCATGGCAAGGCCGATGCGGCGGGTGTGGCCGATGTGGTGTGGCTGAATCCATCCGGTACTGTGCTGGAGCCCCATGACTGGAATGATCCGGCTGGCAAGGCCTTGATGATCAGGCTCGGCGGCAGCTGGTTGCTGCTGGTGAATGCCTCCGCACATCAGGTGCATTTCCATCTGCCGCAGGGCGATTGGCGTTTGCGGCTGACCAGTGCCGATGATCCAGCGCAAGGATGCGAGGATTTTGTTGCATCCGCGCGCAGTGTGACCGTGCTTTGTTTGGCGGATCGGCAGGCATTGGCCAATAATTCGAAGGCTGTACCACTCATTATGAAAAAAACGAGAGAGAGCAGGTAAATGACCGTTCTGACTATTTCAACCGCGCCGATCGCCGGCCAGAAACCCGGCACGTCGGGCTTGCGCAAGAAGGTTACTGTCTTCCAGCAGCCGCATTATCTGGAAAACTTTGTCCAGTCGATTTTTGCTACTGTCCCGGCGCTGCAAGGCGGGGTGCTGGTGTTGGGCGGGGATGGGCGCTTTTACAACCGCGTGGCCGTGCAGACCATCCTGAAAATGGCAGCCGCCAACGGCGTGGCGCACGTGCTGGTCGGGCAGGGCGGTTTGCTCTCGACCCCGGCGGCGAGTTGTGTGATTCGCAAACATGCCGCCACCGGCGGCATTATCCTGTCCGCCTCGCATAACCCGGGCGGGCCGGATGGCGATTTTGGCATCAAGTACAACATCAGCAACGGTGGCCCGGCTCCGGAAAAAATCACCGATGCAATTTTTGCGGCTACCCAGCAAATGCAGGAATACCGCATCAGTGATGCGGCGGATATCCTGCTCGATGTGTGTGGTCGCTACACGCTGGACGGCATGCAGATCGATGTCATCGATCCGGTGGCTGATTATGCCGAACTGATGCAGCAGATCTTTGATTTCGATGCGATCCGTGCCTGGTTTGCCCAAGGACATCGCATCCATTTCGATGCAATGTCGGCGGCTTCCGGGCCGTATGCCAAGCATATTTTGGAAGACTTGCTCGGTGCGCCGGCCGGCAGCGTGGTCAATGCCGTGCCGCTGGAGGATTTCGGCGGGCACCATCCCGATCCGAATCCGGCCCATGCCACAGATCTGATTGCAGCCATGGCGGCGCCTGATGCACCCGAGTTTGGCGCTGCCAGCGATGGAGATGCCGACCGCAACATGATCGTCGGCCGCAATTTCCTGGTCTCTCCCTCGGACAGCCTTGCCATCATGGCTGCGCAGGCCACGCTGATTCCTGCTTACAAGAGCGGTATCAGCGGCATTGCACGCTCGATGCCGACTTCCTGTGCTGCCGATGCCGTGGCCAAGGCCTTGGGTGTGCCGTGTTATGAAACGCCGACCGGCTGGAAATTCTTTGGCAATCTGCTCGATGCTGGCCGGGCCACGCTGTGTGGCGAGGAATCCTATGGCTCTGGTTCCAACCATGTGCGGGAAAAGGATGGTGTCTGGGCGGTGCTGTTCTGGCTCAATCTGCTGGCTGCCACGGGTAAGCGCGTGGAAGAGATCGTGCAGGCGCACTGGCAGCGTTTTGGCCGTCATTACTACAGCCGTCATGATTACGAAGCACTCGATACCGGAATTGCCAATGCCTTGATGCAGGCGCTACGCGAGCGTGTGGATTCCCTGGCTGGACAAACGCTCAATGGGCTGATGGTGGCCAAGGCCGATGATTTTGCCTATGACGATCCGGTGGATGGATCGGTTTCACGCCAGCAGGGTATCCGGGTAATTTTCGACAATGGCGCGCGCGTGGTGTATCGCTTGTCCGGCACCGGTACGGAGGGTGCTACCTTGCGTGTGTATCTGGAATGGTTCGAAGCAGACCCAGCCGGTCATGTCGTGCCGGTGCAGGAGAAACTGGCTGGCCTGGTGGCCATTGCGCGTGAGCTTGCCGGTATCGGCGAACGTACCGGCCGCAGCGGCCCGGATGTGATTGCCTGACGCCCTGCTTCTGTCGCCCGGGATGTTCGAGGATCAAAATCCTCGAACATCCCCTCACACCTCACACCTCACACCTCACATCCAGATGGCCAAGCCGATTTGTTTACCGGTCACAATGTAAAAATGCATGTACATGTTTTTTTTTAGCGCATGTGTCGCTATGATCACCTCATATACCAGTTGATCTGGTAAGACCATAAGGCCAAATTGTTTGCAAGGATAGCCGCTGCAGCCGGCTTGCATGGGGAATTGGCCTTCCATGGATAATAACGACGAGGTAACGGTGCGCCATGCCCATAGAATCTGTTGATAACCGCCGACTGTATCGCTTGATTGCCGAGCAGATTTCGCAGTTGATCGAATCCGGCGAATACAAGCCTGGCAGTCGTCTGCCACCTGAAAGAACGCTGGCCGCCCAGCTCAATGTGAGCCGTCCGACTGTGCGCGAAGCGCTGATTGCACTCGAAGTCGAAGGCTGGGTGGATATCCGTGGCGGTACTGGGGTGTTTGTGCTGGAGCGCTCGGAGCCGTCGGTCATCAGCGAGCACGCACCATCCGGCCAGGCCGCCAGCAACCTGCCGCCGCCGGGCCCGTTTGAAGTATTGTATGCGCGAGATCTGATCGAACCGGACGTTGCAGCGCTTGCCGCCAAAAATGCTACGCCCGAACATATTGCCGCCATGGCGCAAGCCTTGGGCGAGATGGTGTGCTGTTCGGCCAGTGATCCGATGAATGTCGAATACGACCGGCGTTTCCATCATTTCCTGGCAGAGGCCACCGGCAATGGCGCACTGGTGCAAACCGTCGATACCTTGTGGTCGATGCGTACCGATCCTCTCTATCTGCGCTTGCAGGATCATTTCCATAATGAATCGATCTGGCAGCGCGCAATCATCGAACATCGCGAAATCCTTGAAGCCATCAAGCGGGGCGACGCCAAGGCTGCCCGGACGGTGATGCAGCGTCACCTCAAGAACATCAAGACACGTTTTGTTTCCAGTTGGCAGGAACTGGAAGAGTAAACTTCGCCCACGCTTACCGCCGACAGACTACGTATGCCCATTGAATCGATTGATAACCGTCGCCTTTATCGCCAGATTGCCGATCAGATCAGCCGTCTGATCGATTCCGGCGAGTATCCGCCCGGCTCACGCCTGCCGGCGGAAAGAGTGCTGGCCGAGAAATTGAACGTCAGCCGGCCTACGGTGCGTGAAGCATTGATCGCACTGGAAGTTGAAGGCTGGGTGGAAATTCGCGGTGGTGCCGGTGTATTTGTGCTGGAGCGCGCGGTGGTGTCTGCAGTAACGGAAGTTCCAGCCCCGGTGGCAGGTGGGGTCACCATCACGCCCGGTCCGTTCGAAGTCCTGTTTGCGCGCGATTTGATCGAGCCGGATGTTGCCGCGCTGGCAGCCAAGCATGCCACGGCTGAACAATTGGCCGAACTTTCCAAAGCATTGGGCGATATGGTTTGCTGTTCGGCCGATGACCCGATGCATGTGGTACATGATCGGCGTTTCCATTTCGGATTGGCTGAAGCTTCCGGCAACAGCGCCTTGCTGCTTGCGGTGCAGGCGTTGTGGATGCCGCGGGAGCAAGCGGTATACATGCGCCTGGAAAAGCATTTCCATACGGAAACAGTCTGGCAACGTTCCATCCTGGAGCATCGAGAAATTCTCGAAGCAGTCAAGCGGCGGGATGCCAAGGCCGCACGCACGGCCATGCATCGCCATCTGAAGCAGGCCGAGATGCGCTTCGCATCCAGCTGGAAGGAAGAATAACCACACTTTCGCCATGTTTTTGCCGCGAGTTCGGCAAAATCCCATCCGAGCTGTTACTCTTTGAAGGGAGAAACACGCAAAGGAGAGGAAGCATGGATGATTTGATGTTGGCACGCCAGTTGCCGAAACGTACTGTGGCGCTGGTGTTGGCAGGCGGGCGCGGCAGTCGCCTGAAAGCATTGACCGATAACCGGGCCAAGCCAGCAGTCTACTTTGGCGGCAAGTTCCGAATTGTGGATTTTGCGCTATCAAACTGCATCAATTCTGGCATTCGCCGTATTGGCGTCATCACACAGTACAAATCGCATTCCCTGTTGCGCCACTTGCAGCGTGGCTGGTCGTTTCTGCGCAGCGAATCCAACGAATTCATCGATCTGCTACCCGCACAGCAACGGGTGGATGAAGAACACTGGTATCGTGGTACTGCCGATGCGGTCTATCAGAACATGGACATTATCCGTAGCTACGAGCCGGAATATGTCGTGATCCTGGCGGGTGATCATATCTATAAGCAGGATTATTCGCGCATGTTGCTGGATCATGTCGAATCCGGCGGTGAATGCACCGTGGGCTGCATCGAAGTGCCGCGCATGGATGCCACCGGTTTTGGTGTGATGGCGATCGATGAAAACCGCAAGGTGACTGCCTTTGTCGAAAAGCCGGCTGATCCGCCGGCCATGCCGGGCAAGCCGGATATCGCGCTTGCCTCGATGGGTATTTACGTTTTCAACGCGGATTACCTGTACCGTCTGCTGGATGAGGATATCGCCGATGAAAAATCCAGCCATGATTTTGGCAAGGATCTGATACCGAAGGCCGTGTCTGAGGACAAGGTCTACGCCCACCCGTTTGGCCTTTCCTGCGTTTCGAGCGGCCCCAATGCGCCAGCGTACTGGCGCGATGTCGGTACCATCGATGCCTATTGGGCTGCCAACCTTGATCTGGCCTCCGTTACCCCGGAGTTGGATCTGTATGACAAGAACTGGCCGATCTGGACGCACCAGGAGCAGTTGCCGCCGGCCAAGTTCGTGCAGGATATCAATGGCTCGCACGGCATGACGCTGAATTCGCTGGTATCCGGCGGTTGCATTGTCTGCGGTTCGCTGGTGATCAATTCTGTCTTGTTCTCCAAGGTACGCATCGATTCGTTCTGCACCATCGATTCCGCCGTCATCATGCCGGGCGTGACGGTCGGCCGGGGCAGCCGCTTGCGGCGTTGCGTGATTGATCGCGGCTGCGAAATTCCGCCTGGGATGGTTGTCGGTGAAAATGCCGAAGAAGACGGCCGCCGTTTTGAGCGCAGTGAAGGCGGCATCGTGCTGATCACGCCGGACATGTTGAAAAAACTGCAAGCGTAATTGATGCTTTTTCGCAATTGAAACGAACGGGTGCTATCGTAATGCTCGTTCGTTTTTTGTTTCCGGAGCTTTCATGCGTATTCTCCACGTTTGTGCCGAACTGTTCCCCTTGCTGAAAACCGGTGGCCTGGCAGATGTGGCGGGTGCCTTGCCGCTGGCACTCAATGGCCAGGGATGCGATACGCGCGTGCTGCTGCCGGGCTTTCCTTCGGTGCTGGCAGGCCTGCGCCAAGCCGGTGAAGTGGCGCAGTTTCAGACCTTTGCCGGCCCGGCGCGTTTGTTGTTTGGTCACACTGACGCCGGTGTTGCGCTGTATGTGATCGATGCGCCGCAATTGTATGACCGCCCCGGCAACCCCTATCACGATGCCCAGCAGCATCCCTATGCCGACAATCATCTGCGTTTTGCCTTGCTTGGCTGGATGGCGGCACAACTGGCCGATGGCGTGGATGGCTGGTGGCGATCCGAAGTGGTGCATGGTCATGACTGGCACGCCGGTCTTGCACCAGCTTATCTGGCCGCACAGGGACGCAAGGTGCCGTCGATATTCACGATTCACAACCTGGCGTATCAGGGTGTGTTTCCGGCGCGTTGCTTTGATGGACTGGGTTTGCCGGCTGATTTCTTCAGCCTGCATGGCCTGGAATACCATGGCCAGCTGAACTTCATGAAAGCTGGCATCTTTTATGCTGATCGCATTACAACGGTATCTCCCAGCTATGCGCGTGAAATCACAACGCATGAACAGGGCTGCGGTTTGGATGGCCTGTTGCGAGAGCGCGGTGCTTTTCTGTCCGGTATTCTCAATGGTGTGGATGACGCGGTATGGAATCCTGCGATAGATACCGCCATTGCCGCGTCATATTCGCCGGTCAGAATGGAGGGCAAGGTTCAGTGCAAGGCCGCACTGCAAAATATGACCGGGCTGGAAGTCAGCGATAACAAGCCGCTGTTTGCCGTGGTGAGTCGTCTCACTGAGCAAAAGGGGCTGCACCTGATTCTGGCTGGCCTGGGTGAGATTACGGCGCGAGGCGGACAAGTCGTTGTGCTGGGTAGTGGCGATGCCTGGATGGAGAATTCCTTCCGTGATGCCGCGGTAGCTGATCCGGCTAACGTCGCCGTCAGGATCGGGTATGACGAGGGCTTTGCCCATCAGATCATGGCCGGTTGCGATGTGATCATGGTGCCCAGTCGCTACGAGCCTTGTGGATTGACGCAGCTCTATGGCCTGAAATATGGAGCTTTGCCGCTGGTGCGCCGTGTCGGTGGTCTGGCGGATACAGTAGTCGATTGCAGCCTGGAAAATTTGGCTGAAGGCAAGGCCAGCGGCATGGTGTTCGATGAATTCAGCGTCGACGGCTTCACGCTGGCAGTACGTCGTGCGTTTGCGCTATGGGCACGTCCCAAAGACTGGAAAGCCGTACGTAGCCACGGCATGCAACAGGATTATGGCTGGGAGGTGGCGGCACGACAGTATGTGTCGTTGTATCGAGGCCTGTAGAACCTAACCGGAGATGCCAACATGTCTTTTTCGTTCGTATTCCACTCCCCCGAGAATGAAGTTGACGCCTTGCGCGAATCGATTGCCGACAAGTTGGCATTCTCGATAGGCAAGACACCAGCGGTTGCGCAGAACAAGGATTGGTTCAACGCCACGTTTCTGGCTGTGCGTGACCGCATGGTTGAGCAATGGATGAAATCCACGCGTGCCGGCTACTCGCAGGATGGTCGTCGCGTGTATTACCTGTCGATGGAATTCCTGATGGGGCGGGCATTATCCAATGCCCTGATCTCGCTCAACCTGTATGAGCCGGTACGCACCGCGCTGGACCAGATGGGTATTTCTCTGGAAGAAATCATTGGTTCAGAGCCGGATGCCGCACTGGGAAATGGAGGCTTGGGGCGTCTGGCTGCTTGTTTTCTGGACTCCATGGCGGCGCAGGGGATCCCGGGTATGGGGTATGGCATCCGTTATGACTATGGCATGTTCAAGCAGAACATTATCGATGGCCAACAGGTCGAAACCCCTGATTATTGGCTTTCCTCCCTGAATGTGCAGGAATTTCCGCGGGATGAGGTGCATTACCAGATTCGCTTTGGCGGCCGGCTCGAATACCAGGGCGATAAGGCAACTTGGGTTGATACGCATGAAACCCGGGCAGTGGCCTATGACTACATCATTCCCGGCTACCAGAACGGGGTGGCGAATACCTTGCGCTTGTGGTCTGCGCGTGCCAGTCGGGAAATCAATCTGGGCAAATTCAACCAGGGTGATTATTTCGCTGCGGTAGAAGAAAAGAACCAGTCCGAGAACGTGTCTCGCGTGCTGTATCCGGATGATTCCACCTATCACGGCAAGGAATTGCGCCTGCGCCAGGAGTATTTCTTTGTCTCTGCCAGCTTGCAAGACATCCTGCACCGCTATTTCCTGAGCCACGACACACTGGATCTGCTGCCTGAAAAAATAGCCTTGCACCTGAATGATACCCATCCGGTATTGGCTGTGCCCGAGCTGATACGCATCCTGATGGATGACTACCAGCTCAGTTTTGCCGATGCGTGGGCGCAGGCACAACGAATTTTCAGTTACACCAACCATACGCTGATGAGCGAAGCCCTGGAAACCTGGCCGGTCGGTATGATCGGGCGACTGTTGCCACGTCATCTGAAAATCATCTTCGATATCAATGAGCTTTTCCTCAAGGAAGCCGCCCAGAAATTCCCGGGTGATACGGAATTGATGCGCCGGGTCTCGCTGATCGATGAATCCGGCGAGCGCAAGGTGCGCATGGCCTGGCTGGCTGTGGTGGTCAGCCATACCATCAATGGCGTATCGGCGCTGCATTCGGAAATCATGAAACAGTCGGTATTTGCCGATTTTTACCGGCTGTGGCCGGAACGTTTTACCAATGTAACCAACGGCATTACTCCGCGTCGCTGGCTGGCTGTTGCCAATCCGCCGCTATCCGCGCTGATTGACAAGACCATCGGTACGACCTGGCGCGTGAATCTTGAGGAGTTGGCGGAGCTGCGCGGTTATGCCGATTTCCCGCAATTTGTTTCCGAGTTCCGTGCCGCCAAGCTGGCCAACAAGGAGCGCCTGTCGCAGTACGTGGCCAAAACATTGGGTTGCTACATCGATCCGAATGCCTTGTTCGATGTGCAGGTCAAGCGTATCCACGAATACAAGCGGCAATTGCTCAATGTGCTGCATGTGATCACGCGTTACAACCGCATTCTGAAAAAACCGGGCGCCGACTGGGTGCCGCGTGTGGTGATATTTGCCGGCAAGTCGGCCTCGGCCTACCGCATGGCCAAGACCATCATTCATCTGATCAATGATGTCGCGCTCAAGATCAACAATGATCCACGCATCGGCAACAAGCTCAAGGTGGTGTTTGTCCCGAACTACAGTGTGAGTCTGGCCGAGATCATCATTCCGGCGGCGGATCTTTCCGAGCAGATTTCCACGGCTGGCACTGAAGCTTCCGGCACCGGCAATATGAAATTCGCCCTGAACGGGGCGCTGACGATCGGTACCTGGGATGGTGCCAATGTCGAAATTGCTGAAGCGGTCGGGTTGGATAACATCTTTATTTTCGGCAACCGAGCCGAAGATGTCGAACGCCTGCGTCGCGAAGGTTACAACTCGCGCGCTATCTATGAGGCAAATCCTGAACTGCATGAAGTGCTGACCCAGATCGCCACCGGCTACTTTACGCCGCAAGATCCGGAACGCTACCGGGTGATTTACGATGTGCTGGTAAACTGGGGCGATTATTACCAGTTGCTTGCGGATTACGAAGATTACGTGGCCGCGCAAGGCAAGGTTGATGCGCTGTATCGTCGCAGCGAGCTCTGGGACCAAAAAGCCATTTTCAATGTGGCCGGCATCGGGCGTTTTTCATCGGATCGCACGATTCGCGAATACGCCGAACGTATCTGGCACACCACGCCCATAAAACTATGACATCTCCTGAAAAAGATACGCACCTGATTGAAACCAAGGTAAGTGGCCAGCGCGTTTTCGAAGGCCATCTGCTGAAAATCAACTGTGATACGGTCAGCTTGCCTGATGGCGAGCTGGCCAAGCGCGAATATGTCGAGCATCCGGGCGCTGTGATGGTGATCCCGGTACTGGATGATGGTCGCCTGCTGATGGAGCGCCAGTATCGCTATCCCCTGCATCAGGTCTTCGTTGAGTTTCCGGCCGGCAAGCTTGATCCGGGCGAAGATCCGCTAACTTGTGGCAAGCGCGAGCTGCTGGAGGAAACCGGCTACAGTGCAGTGGAGTGGGAATATCTGGGTGTATTCCACCCGCTGATCAGTTATTCGAGCGAAGTGATCCACCTCTTCCTGGCGCGAGGGTTGACCGCAGGCCAACCTAACCGTGATGAGGAGGAATTTCTCGAAATTGTGCCCATGTCGCTCGATACCTTGAAGGCAGGCATTCTGGCCAATGAAATTACCGATTCCAAGACAATTGCCGGCGTGTTCTGGTTGATGAATCGTTGATGGCATGTTGTTGGCGGCCATTTGACGGCTGTTTGGCATCATCTTCCCTGCCTGGCTCGGCCACGCTTCAAGCGTGTCTGATAAAGGGAGGTAAGTCATGGATGACATCAATATGAATGCTACGCAAGTAAGACAAATGCGCGAAGCCACGGCGTGGTCGCAAGAGCATCTGGCCACGGCTGCTGGAGTAAGTTTGCGCACCGTCCAGCGCGTTGAGGCCGAAGGCAAGGCTTCAGCAGAAACGCGTTTGGCGCTGGCAGGGGCATTCAGGGTGAATGTGGCGGATCTGTCGGTTGCCACGGTCGATCAGGCAGAAAATCTGATCGTGCCTGCAGGAAAGATCAGCGAAGCGCAGTATCGGCTCGGGCGTTTTGTGCTGATCGCAAGCTGTTTGCTGGCAGTGGATCTCTGGCGCAATGGCTGGCCGGTCTGGTCGCATTGGATCTGGCTGGGTGGTGGGCTGATTTATGGCTTGCGCTGGGTCAAGCAGCATTGGGTTGCTCCGGGCGCAGAACACTGAACTGCATTTATGTGTGTGGCGGTCTGATTGGCCGGATATTGAGCTGGAACGGTTGGCTGGCTACGGCCGACACGTGCAAGTTTCCTTGGCGCAGATACTGCCAGCACAAGTCTTGAGGGCCCGTGCCGGTGGCCGGGTCGAACATCACCTTTTCCCCGACGACGCCGGGCACCAATCCCGCTTTGAATGCCGCCTCGCGCAAGGTCCAGATACGCTGAAAACGTTCACTCTGTTCTGCGGGCGGGGCTTCGGCGATCCAGCAGGTTTCCTTGCAGGAAAAGGCTCTCTCGGCCAGTGCAGGCCAGTCACGCTGACGTTGCGGATGCTCAATATCCAGCCCGCAACGGAATCCGTGGCTCACAAGCACTGCAACATAATCCCCGCTGTGCGAAATGCTGGCTTGCCATTGTGCTTGTTCAGCAAAACATGGGAAATGCGCCCCTTCCGCGACCTCCTCTGGTGAACAGTCTGCCGCTTGTGCCATCAGCCAGCGTCCAAGCATAAATTGCACGCGTCGATGCGGTTGGCTCAGTTGCGCCAAGCGTTGCTGACTGGATGCCGAAAACGACATTTTCTCCAGCCAATCCGGCGGGAAATCGGCTACATTGGCGAGCAATACGGAAAGCTTGATCATTGACTACTAATGCAGATAAGGACTTGAGATGGCGCCGACCGAGAATGTACCACCTGTCCCGGATGACGAGGCACTGTACCAGCAATTTGCCGAACTGACTCAGTCCGGTGATCGAGCTGCACTGGATGAATTTGCCCGAACGCATGGTTTGCAGCTGTTTCAGGCAGATTCCAGTTACCAGTCGTGCAGCATTCACGATACGCAACCTGACACTACGGTCGTGGCCCGTAATCCGGTGCCACAGTACCAGTTGGTGTGCGATGGCGTCCTGTATTCCACCACGACCTATTACGAGCTTTACCGCCAGGATTATTCAAAAGAATCCAAATAACCGGATTGTCTTCCGGTAATGCCAAGCGTGGTCTCCGTGCCATCGCTAATCCCCGATATCGTGATCGCACCGCACGCCATTATTCAACGGAGCGCTGGAATGCCGCCTGTTTGAATACGTGATGCAATCGGGGAGTTTGCGGGGGATGCAAAAGGGGTGAGTTGGCTGATGCGTTTAAAAACAGGGGTTTAGCGTTTTTGGGTTGGAATTTTGCGGTGTGGGTGTTGACGAGTATTTGGGAGGTGGGTATAGTTCGGCCTCTCTGCTGCAGACGCAGCGAAGTTTGAAGCGCGAAACGTTGATTTTACAGT